>DAOLDN010000005.1:0-26880 GCA_035327385.1 Verrucomicrobiota bacterium
GGCGGTTTCCGGTCCCGCCGGCCCGGGCGATGTGCCCAGTCCGCTGGCCGGTCGCGTGACGGCTGTCGTGGTGACGGCAGGCCAGGAAGTGAAGGAGGGCGATCATCTCATTACGCTGGAAGCGATGAAAATGAACACGTTCGTCTTCGCGCCCAAGAGCGGCAAGGTCACCGAAATCAAAACCGCCGTCGGAGCGACGGTGGAGGAAGGTCAGGCATTGGTGAGGATTGCGTAGTTTGAAATAACCCGGATGCTGATTTCGTGATCGCTGAGAGAACAAACGCAACCACAGTTCTCCCTCACCCCGGCCCTCTCCCGCTGGGAGAGGGGGAATTGTCCGCAGTCTTTGGCGAGCCTGCCGACTCCGGTATTTCCATGCCGTATTGGCAGTTGCACGAGTATGCCGAGGTCACGTCTACCAATCTGATCGCCGCGAAGCTGCCGGCGTGGCACGCGGTGCGGGCGGACACACAGACGGCGGGCCGCGGACGGTTCCAACGCAATTGGGTTTCCAATGCGGGCGGGCTGTGGCTGTCGGCGGTGGTGCCGGTGGAAACCAATTCGGCCGCGTGGCGAATGTTGCCACTCGCGACAGGATTGGCGGTTTGTGACGCGCTGCGCGCTCGCGGCGTGAAGGAACTCCGGTTGCGCTGGCCCAACGATGTGCTGGTGGGCGACCGCAAGCTCGCCGGTTTGTTGATTGACCAGTTTCAGGCCGGGCTGGCGGTGGTGGGCATCGGCATCAACGTGGGCAATCGGCCGGAAATTTGCGACCCGGCATTGGAGGGCCTTGCCGTCCGTTTGGCGGATTTGATTTCGCCGGTTCCTTCGGTGAGCGACCTCGCTCAATTCGTTTTGGCAGCACTACGAGACATTTGGAGCCAAGTGCTGGACATGGGGCCGGGGTCAGTTTTGCCGCGCGTGAATGCGCTGTGGGATTTGCCGCGCCGCGTGCAACTCGACCTGGACGGCGATGTGGTCGAGGGCGAGTTTGCCGGGGTGGACGCCGGTGGCCGATTGCGCCTGCGTTTGCCGGACGATGTGAACCAGTTTTTTGAACCGCAGGAGGTGAAACTTCTGCGCGACATTCCTTGAATGATTCCATGAAACCATTGACGAAACTGACCAAAGAAGAAGCGGCGGAGTATATCAATCACAGCGAGACGGTGGCCGTGAGCGGGTTCACCGCCGCCGGTGCGCCCAAGGCCGTGCCGGGTGCGATTGCCGCGCGGGCCGCGACGGAACACGCCGCGGGCCGTCCATTCAAAATCAATCTCATCTCCGGCGCCTCGACCGGGCCTTCACTGGACGGCGCGCTGGCGCGGGCCAAGGCGCTGGGATTCCGCACGCCTTATCAGTCCGATCCCGATTTGCGTAAAAGCATCAACGCCGGCGAGACGCAGTTCTTCGACATGCATCTCTCGCGCCTGCCGCAGGACGTGCGCTATGGATTTCTCGGTCCGATTCACACCGCGATCATCGAGGCGAGCGAGGTCACGAAGTATGGCGAGATTGTGCTGACGTCATCGGTGGGCGCTTCGCCGACGTTTGCGCGGCTGGCCAAACACGTCATCATCGAGTTGAACCGTTATCATCCGCCGATCTTGCGCGGATCGCACGACATCTACGAACCCGATGATCCCCCGCAGCGCAGCGACGTGCCGGTGTTCAAGCCGTCGGACCGCATCGGCTCGCCGGTCATCCAGATTGATCCCGCGAAGATCGTCGGCGTCGTGGAAACGCATCTGCCGGACGAGACAGGCGCGTTTGCAGAAGTCAATCCGGTGACGGCGAAGATTGGCGATCACGTCGCGGAATTCCTGGCAGCGGAAATCAAGCGGGGATTGATCCCGAAAACCTTCCTGCCCGTGCAATCCGGTGTGGGCGACACGGCGAACGCAGTGTTGATGGCGATGGCGGAGCATCCGGAGATTCCCAATTTCCAGATGTACACCGAGGTCATCCAGGACGCGGTGATTTCGCTGATGCGAAAGGAACGCGTAACGTTTGCCAGCGGTTGTTCCCTCACCGTGCCGCCCGCCACGCTGGAGGCAATCTATGCGGACTGGGAATTTTTCCGCCCGCGCCTGTTGCTGCGTCCGCAGGAAATCACGAACAATCCGGAAATCGTCCGCCGCATCGGGACGATTTCCGTGAACACCGCCATCGAGGTGGACCTGAGCGGCAACGTGAACAGCACGCATGTGCTGGGCAAACACATGATGAACGGCATCGGCGGCTCGGCGGACTTTGCGCGTGCTTCATTCCTCTCCATGTTCATCTGTCCTTCCACGGCCAAGGGCGGCAAGATCAGCACGATTGTGCCGATGGTGAGTCACCTGGACAGCAGCGAACATTCGGTGTGCGTGATCGTGACCGAGCAGGGCGTGGCGGATTTGCGCGGCAAATCACCTGCGGAGCGCGCGAAGCTCATCATCGAAAACTGCGCGCATCCGGACTACAAACCCATCCTGCGGGATTACATTTCACGCGGAGGCAACGGTCATTCGCTGCAAAGCCTGGGCGCGGCGTTTGGGTTGCATCAACAGTTTGCGAAGACCGGTGACATGCGCGGCGTGTCGTGGGGCGGTTATTTCTGATACGGCGGAGAATCGCAAAAAGAAACCAGCCCCGATTGTGCCGGGGCTGGTGGCGCATTGAACTGAAATAATCGGCCTGCCTATTTGGCCATCAGATCGCTGACGAGAGACTTCTCTTCCTTCAGCTCATTTTCGGTGATCGCGATTTTGCCGCGGCTGAATTCGTTGAGTGGTACGTCCTGCACGATTTCCCAGGACTTGCCGGTGCTGCGGATGGGGTAACTGAAGATCAGTCCCTTTTCGATGCCGTAACTGCCGTCGCTGCACACCGCCACGCTGGTCCAGTCGCCGGCGGGGGTGGGAGTGACGAGCGAGCGCACGGTGTCAATGGCGGCGTTGGCGGCGCTGGCGGCACTGGAGAGGCCTCGTGCCTTGATGATGGCCGCACCGCGTTGCTGCACGGTGGCGATGAAATCCTTCTCCAACCATTCCTTGTGGCCGATGACATCCGGCACCGGGCGGGTGCCGATGCGGGCGTTGAAGAAATCGGGATACATGGTGGCGCTGTGATTGCCCCAGATGGCGAGATTGGTGACGGCGGTGATGTCCACGCTGGCCTTTTTTGCGAGCTGTGCCTTGGCGCGGTTTTCATCGAGGCGCGTCATGGCGAAAAAGCGGTCGCGCGGAACATTGCGCGCGTTGTTCATGCAGATGAGCGCGTTCGTGTTGCAGGGATTGCCGACGACGAGCACGCGCACGTCGCTGGCTGCGTTCTTTTCGATAGCCCGGCCCTGGCCAACGAAGATTTTTCCGTTGGCGCCGAGCAGGTCCTTGCGTTCCATTCCGGCCTTGCGCGGGGCGGCGCCGACGAGCAGGCACCAGTTCACGTCCTTGAACCCTTCATCGAGATTGCCGGTGGCGACGATGCCCTTGAGTAGTGGGAACGCGCAATCCTCGATCTCCATCACCGTGCCCTTGAGTTTTTCGAGGATTTCAGGGATGTCCACCTCGATGAGGTGGAGAATGACAGGTTGGTCCTTGCCGAAAACCTCGCCTGAGGCGATGCGGAACAGGAGTGAATAACCGATTTGACCGGCAGCACCGGTGACAGCGACGCGAATAGGAGATTTGCTCATAATTTGGCAGGGACGAGTATAAATTACTGATGCTGGTGCGCAAGCGCGGAGGCGGGAAGGTTCTTGACGCGGTCAGCTTCGCGCGTGTCAGAGAGCGCGACAGTCAGGCCGTGTGTCAGAGTTTCCTGCCGGTCAGCTTTTCATAGGCTTCCAGATACTTCGCCTGTGTTCTGGCGACGACTTCCGCAGGCAGCGAGGGGGCGGGCGGGGTTTTGTCCCAAGTCAGCGTCTCGAGATAGTCGCGGACGAATTGTTTGTCGAAGCTCGGCTGGCCTTTGCCGGGGGCGTATTCGTTGGCGGGCCAGAAACGCGAGGAATCGGGAGTCAGCACTTCGTCAATCAGGATGAGTTTCCCGGCAAACAATCCGAACTCGAATTTCGTGTCCGCAATGATAATGCCGCGCTGGCGGGCGTAGTCGCGGGCAAATTTGTAAATCTCCAGGCTCAGATCGCGCGCCTGATTGGCGATGTCGTCTCCGAGGATTTTTTTCGCCTCGTCGAAGGAGATGTTTTCGTCATGGCCGGTTTCGGCCTTGGTCGAGGGTGTGAAGATGGGTTCGGGCAGTTCGGAGGATTCCTGCAATCCCGAAGGCAGCGGGATGCCGCAGACGGTCTGTGATTTCTTGTATTCCTTCCAGCCTGAGCCAGCAAGGTAGCCGCGCACAATGCACTCGACGGCCAGCGGTTGAGCCTTTTTCACGATCATGCTGCGGCGCGCAACCTTGTCGGCGAACGGCGCGAGCTTGTCCGGCAACGGATCGTTCGTGCCGGCCAGGCGATGGTTGGGGACGAGTTGTTCGGTCTGGTCGAACCAGAAATGGGAGATTTGCGTCAGCACCTCGCCTTTGCGAGGAATGCCGTTGGGCATGACGCAGTCGAAGGCCGAGATGCGGTCGCTGGCGACGAACAGGAACGCGTCGCCGAGGTCGAAGATTTCTCGGACCTTGCCGCTCTTGAGCTTTTTGATGCCGGGCAGTTCGAGTTGGAGCAGGGTGTTGTCTGTCGCCATGCGCGGAAGTATGGGAATTGGGCCAACGGGTTCAAGATTCAAGTGAATCAAAGCTGTCCATCCGGGGCCGCGGGCGCAGCAGGACTGGGCAGCGCCGTTGATTTACAGTCTCGGGCCGGGTGCAGGCGGCAGTATTTCGACAATCTCGGACAACGGACGGTGTTGCGGGTCGGAAATCACAGCCTTGCGTCCATACAAAATCGTGCCCGCCGGAACGCCCAGTTTTTCGGCGATCAACGCGTCCGCTTGCACTCGCAGAAAACCTTTGGCCTCGGTGTTGTGCGCGACGTGACATTCCCTGAGAATGCGGCCCAGCGGCAGTTCTTCCGCCTCAATCATGTCCCTGGCGTCGTCGGCAAAACGGCCGATGTAAACCTTGTTGGCCCCGAATTCCACGGCGCAGTCGTCGCCGTCGAGCCGCAACAAGACTTCGCGGAAATAAAAATCCCCGCGCCGTTCGCGGCTCAGGATTTCAAGATGGATTCGCGAGTTGTAATGCGTCTCCAGCGTGGGGGTCATGTCGTTGTGATGGACCAGCAACGTGCGATACGGCTCCGGCACGACGTCGCCGGGAATGACTTCGATGGCCGGCATCGGCAGTTTCGCGTGGGTATAGAATTCGGACAACGGAAAGAGGCAGGAATCAGGCATAACGTCCGGTATTGTGTTCGGGCTTGAAGAATTCGTGCAGGAGACGGTCAATTTGCAGGAGGCCTTCGCGTGTGACGCCGATGCGGTCGGCGTCCTGGCCGGTCGGCGCGAGGAATCCCCAGTCATTCAAACGGGCCAGTGGCGCGGCGAATTGTTGGCGCGGGTGAACGCCGAATTTTCTCGTGAACGTTTCGGCGCTGACGCTGCCCAGCTTGAGTTGAAGCATGAACTCGCGGATGTAACGTTCGTCCTCCGCCGGTGTCAACGCGCGATAGACCGGGAGTTTTCCCGAGTTCACGGCGTCGAGATACGGCTGGAAATCGTGGTGATTCTGATAGTGGACGCCGTTGAGATGGCCGAAGCTGGCGACGCCGATCGAGAGAATGTCCGCGCCGGAGAACAGTCCCTGACGATAGACGAACTTCACCTGTGCGGGATCGCGGACGACGGTCGTTCCGCTGGTGACGGTGTAGCCGAGCTTCTCGAATTCGCGGTACGCGTAATCCACCCATTCGCGTTTGGTTTCCCAGTCGGCGACCGGCGCGACGAGTTTTCCGTCGGCCTTCATCTGGCGGTAGATGCCGGTGTTGAACGGCACTTCCATCTGGTAAATGGTCACGGAGTCCGGCTTGAGCGCAACGGCTTTGGCGACTGTTTCGCGCCATTTTTCCTCCGTTTCCTCGACCATGCCGGCGATGAGATCAATGTTGATCTGCGGGAAGCCGATTTCGCGGGCGTAAGCGTAGGCGCGGGCAATCTCCTTCGAGCGATGCGCGCGACCGTTGATCTCCAGGATGTGATCGTCGAAATGTTCAATGCCCAACGACAGGCGGGTGACGCCGAGGTCGCGGATGGCTTTGAGTTTGTGATCGGTGAGCGTTCCCGGCTCGGCCTCGAACGTCACCTCTTCCACGTCGTCCCACGGCAGCAGCCGTTTCATGCCGTCGGTCAACAACTTCAATTGGTCCGGTGACAGATAACTGGGCGTGCCGCCGCCGAAATAGACGAACTTCAATTTCCGTCCGCGCACAGCGGGTTTGTCCGCATAAACGGCCATCTCCCTGAGCAACGCGTCGAGATAGCCGCGCACTTCCGACGAATCCTTGTCCGTATAGACCTTGAAATAACAGAAATGACAGCGTTTGCGGCAGAAGGGAATGTGGACGTACTGGCCGAGGGGTGTGTCGCCGTCCGGGTGTCGCGTGTGTGGCGGCTGCTCCAACGCGGACTCCAACTGCGGCACGAACTCAGGTTTCCAGAACGCGAACGGCGGATAGTTCGCGACGAAATAGTTTCCCGCAGTCGTCTGCTTTTGAAACGCGGGAGAAGTCGTCGCCGGGTTTGTTGCCGGCCTGGATGTTTGTGTTGCGGAGGTCATTTCCGTCAGTTGCCTTTTTGTCTGGCCGAACGGCTTCGATTTATTGCCGCTTGATGCCGAAGCAATAGACGCTGCCATCGTCGCCGCCGATAACAATTTTTTCGCGGGACACAGCCGGCGAACTTTCGACCGGTTGCCCGATGTCGTAAGACCACAGTTCAGAGCCGTCGTTCATCGAGACAATATACACGCGACCGTCGTTTGAGCCGACCACAACCTTTTCCCCGGCGACCACGGGCGAACTGTCCACACGCCCGCGTGTGGCAAATGTCCACACGGGCGAGCCGTCCGCGCGGTTGACGCAGTGCAATTGCTTGTCGCGACCGCCAAAGACGACGCGGTCCGGAGTGATTGCAGGCGAGGAGAAGTACGGAAAGTTGCGGCTTTGATACGACCACGCGTTGGTGCCCGTCGTCAAATCCGCGCAAACGAAACGGTTTTGATAATGACCGAAGTACGCGCGGTCGCCCGCCAGCCCCACGGACGCGGCAATGGGCGCTCCGATGTCGTTGCTGCCGGTCAGCGCCCCGTTCGACAGCGCGACGACGTGCAGCAATCCGTCGCAGCCGCCGAACACGGTCTTTCCATCGCCGACGGCGGGCGAGCCGTTGATGTAATTGCCCGTTTCATAGACCCAGTTGCTCTTGCCGGTGACGGCGTTCAGCGAATAGAGCTTGTAGTCGTAGCTGCCCACGAGAATGTTCGTCACGGGTGCGGCGTCTTGCGATGTTGTGTCGGATGCGGGACGAGCATACCAGTTGGGTGCGGCCAGGATTTTTTCGTCCGTCTTGAATTTCCAGAGCACCTTCCCGTCCGAGGCGTTCAGCGCGTACAAATGGCCGTCGCTGGAACCGACGAACACGGTTCCGTTCAACACCAACGGGGAGGATTCGACCGTGCCGTCGGTGGTCGCGGCCCAGATTTTTTTTCCGGTGGAGAAATCCAGCGCATAGACGTTGGAATCATTGCAGCCCACGAACACGCGGTCTCCCACGATGGCGGCGGTGGACCGCACGGGGGCATGGGCTTTGAACGTCCACAGCAGTTCCGGTTTGTCCGGCAGGCGGCCCTGGGCCACGCCCGTCAACGACGGATCGCCGCGATACATCGGCCAGTCCGCCGCCGACAGGCCAGAGGCGGAGAGGAGAAATGCCGTTGCGATGGTGGTTGTGCGGTTCATTTGCGCGAAAGCTTAACGCGCCCCGGCCCATTTGGCAAAGCCGTCGGCGCAAAACTGCGGATGAATGCCGCAGAATTGCGATGGCAGAAAACAAAAACGCCCACGCTTTGAAGCATGGGCGCGAAATTTGTGCGGAATCAGGTTATGGCTGCCACAGGCTCATCGCGTAGCGATAGCTTGGACCGTCATTTCCGATGTTCTGCCAAAGTTGCTGAGTGAACGCATGGGGCACCCGTTTGGCGCTTTGCCACGCAACGTGGCCGTCTCCGAAGCAGGCGTTCAATCCCGAAGGCCCGGTCAACGACCTGTGAGGAAGATTGTCCAGCGACGCGGTCAGATCCACGATCATGCTCTTCGCCGGGTCAAGATTGCTGGCTCTGATCGGCATGGTGACAATCCAATTGTTGACTGCCGCAGTGGTGTCACGCGGAAGCACCACGGGGAGCATTTGTTGTCCCACACCAGGAACATTGACCGCTTCGAGCGCTTTGACCTGAGGGAAATAGCTGTAACCGGAGCGGACATTGTCATCACCGCTGGCGGTTGCTCCGAACGGCCATGAAGCCGTGGGCGGCTTGTTGTAGTATTCAAAAGTAAAATTCTCCTTGCCCGATCGTTTGTTGCTGGGGCAATAGAACACTTTCGGTTCAGTGACGAGCCGGGTGCTCCACAGCAAGCCGAGGTTGTACGGTCCCATCGTGATGTTGTTGCCGCTCACACGCAACATCTCGTAAGGATACCAGGAGTTTGCGTCGCGGAATTTGAGCAGCGGCAGCCTGGCATTGTCATCCGCGTACATGAAAACGCCCACGCCGTTTTGCTTCAGGTTGCTGACACAATTGGCTCGAAACGCACGCTCCTTCGCGTTTGCCAGCGCCGGCAGCAGCATGGCGGCGAGGATGGCGATGATGGCGATGACGACGAGAAGTTCGATCAGCGTGAACGCGCTTCTCTCCCGGCGAATGAACTTGTTGGACGAACTCATAACACTAAACTTTTGACCCGATTTCATGCTTAATAGATTCATCGCACCCACCTTCAAAGTCATCAAATTCTTTCTGCAATCATCTTTGAAAAATCGGCACTTGGAGACCAGTCCAGCGCGGTTTGGCGGCGTGACTTTGCAGGTGATGGGTCCGTTTTTCGAGAAACGCTGCGGCCCGGCCATCAACAGGTTGTGTTGCAGACGGATCACGCCTACCATTCGTTCCCAATGAATCGTTGCCTTCAAATTTGTGTACCGGGCCTGGTGCTTTTTCTGACCGCCGCGGCAGCCGTGGCGGAAACGGTCGCACCCGCCTGGGAATTTGAGGACGTGGGTCATTCCTGCAAAACATCTCCCGCCGTGGACGACAAGGGCGTGATCTACGTGGCCACTTGGGACGGCCGGCTGCTGGCCATCAATCCCGACGGACGCCTGCGCTGGCAATGGCGCACTGGCACGGAGTTCAAGTCGTCGCCCGCCATCGGCGCGGATGGAACCATCTACGTCGGCTGCCGGGACCGCAACTTGTACGCGGTAAGTCCCAACGGGAAAAAGAAGTGGAAATTCGAGACCGGCGCGTGGGTGGATTCGTCCCCGGCCATTGGCGTTGATGGGACGATTTACATCGGATCGTGGGACAAGAAGTTTTATGCCGTCAATCCAGACGGGTCCAAGAAATGGGAGTTTGCGACAGACGGTGAGATTGATTCCTCCCCGGCCATCGGCGACGACGAAACCATTTACTTCGGATCACACGACAAGAAATTGTATGCGCTGAACAAGGACGGCACGAAGAAGTGGGAATACGGGACTGGCGGGCAGATCATCACGTCGCCAGCCATTGGGGAGGACGGGACGGTTTACATCGCGTCGTTGGATGGCCGATTGCACGCGGTCGCCCCCGACGGCCAGCGGCGCTGGACGTTGCACACGGGCGGCATCACGCCGTCATCGCCAGTAGTGGGAGCGGACGGAACGATCTACATCGGCGTGAACAAAAGTTTCCTGGCAGTGAATCCCGATGGGTCAAAGAAATGGCACGTGGCGGTGTCCACCATGGTGGAAGTGACTCCCATGATTTCCGGGGACGGAGCCGTTCATTTTGTCGCCGCCGGCGGAGAGTATGTCGCCGTCAACCCCGAAGACGGACGATGGAAACACAGCATGACTGCCACAGCCTCCCTCCGCGCGCCGACCGCCATGTCGCCGGACGGAATGGTCTATATCCTTACGCATTACCGGAAACTGTTGGGAGTCAAAACCGGCGTATCCGGCAGCGGCGGGCCATGGCCGAAGTTCCAAGGGAATGCGAAACAAACAGGCCGCACGACCGGAACAGCCGCGTCACAATGACGGCATCGTGTTGTAAATCAAGTAGATAAGCGTTTCGACATGCAGGCGTTGCGTGCCTGATTTCACGGGCTTTACATGTTGACGGTGCGGAGCACTGCGGCCTAAGCTGTTCGCCCAACCGAGACAGCGCATGAGGCGCTGCTTCGGGGATAAACTTATGGCCGAAGGATACTGCGTTAAGTGCAAAGCCAAAAAAGAGATTGTTGAAGCCGTTGAGGAAGTCATGAAGAACGGTCGCAAGGCAATCAAAGGCAAATGCCCCACCTGCGGTACGGTCATGTTCAAGATTTTGGGCGGAAAAGCAGTCGCACCCTCAACCCCAAACAACCCGCCCGCCGTCAGTTGAAAGCCCTTGTATGTCTGAACAACTCGCCTACGTCATCATCACGCCCTACTCGCTGTTCAAATCCCGCACCGGCGGGATTTTGAGTCGTTTGATCACCCGCACCGGTCTGGACCTGGTCGCTGCGCGCATGTTCGCCCCCAGCCCGGAACTGGTGAAGGAATACTCCCAGGCCATCGTTTCAGCCAACGACCCCCAGGACCGCCGCATTCAGGAACTCATCCGCGATTACATCCTTCACAATCTTGCTCCCGACCACAAAACGGGCCGCCGTCGCCGCGTGATGATGCTCCTCTTCAAGGGCGAGGACGCCGTCCGCAAAGTCCGCTCCGTCGTCGGCAACATCAACGCCGACCGCATCGGAGGCGAAACCATCCGAGACACTTACGGCGACCTCATCCTCGACGAGAACGGCAGTGTCACCTACTTCGAGCCTGCGGTGCTGGCCGCTCCCACCGCCGACGAGGTGGAAACCAAACTCAAACTTTGGGCTCGCTACTCGGACACCGACGGTGGCCTGCTCGATAACGTCGTCAATTATCAACCCGGCGAAACCGGCCAGCGCACGCTCGTGCTCATCAAACCGGAAAACTTCCGTTTCCCGTCCGGCCGCCCCGGCAACGTCATTGACTTCTTCTCCCGCACTGGCCTGACCATCGTCTGCATCAAGCTGCTGCGGATGAGCACCGCCCAGGCCAGCGAATTTTATGGACCCGTCCGCGACATCCTCCGCACCAAACTCAAGGACGTCGTCGCCAGTAAGGCCAAAGCCGCGCTGGAACGCGAACTGGGTTTCAAGATCCCCGCTGCCGAGGAAAAACAACTGGGCGAAGTGCTCGGGCCTGTATTCGGAGACGACCAGTTCGACAACATCGTCCGCTTCATGTCCGGTCGCAGTCCGTCCGACTGTCCGCAATCGGAATTCAGCAAGCCCGGCCTCGAAAAGTGCATCGCTCTCGTCTATGAAGGCGTCAATGCCGTCGCCAAAATCCGCGACGTGCTCGGCCCCACCGATCCGTCCAAAGCGCCGCCCGGCTCGATCCGGCGCGAATTCGGCTCGACCATCATGGTCAACGCCGCTCATGCCAGCGATTCGCCAGAAAACGCGAAACGCGAAATGGGCATCATCAACGTGACATCCAACACGTTCAAAGACGTGGTTCAGGAGTTCTACGGAAAGCTCTGATCGCCCGGTTTGTTTTCACCCAGCCGCGCCGCGAAGGCGCGGCTTTTTTTTGCGCGACATTGACGAGCGGGGATTTGGCGAAGTTGTCGGTCACCGTCCACGTGGAGCTGGCACAACTTCGCCGGTGCCCGGTTGTTGCGACTGATAAACGCCCGGTGGCAAATCGGCCAGAGGATCGGCGTCGCGATGATGCAGCCAGAGGGAAACTGCGGCAATCACGCCACCGATGACCAGCAGCACGCCAAGCACCACGAGGCTTTTTCGCCAGTTCACCTTGGAAAGCTGGAGTGTGATGATGTCGAGCACGCCGTTGGACCTGTCAGTCAACGGAGGCGGTTCGCGGAACTTTTCAGTGTCCGACAACTCGTCGTCGAGCGAGGCCATCACCTGTTCTGAATCGAGCTTCAAGAGTTGCGCATAAGCCCGCACAAAGCCGCGGATGTAAACCGGCGCGGCGAACACGTCATAATTGCCCTCCTCCAGCGCACGGATGTGGTCGGTGCGGATTTTGGTCGCCTCAGCCACCTGATGGATCGTGAGATTGCGCGCTTCACGGGCTTCGCGGAGTTGAACGGCCACGGTTGACATGTTCAGGATTTGTAACGGATTGTTGCGGGTATTGGCAATGCCGGATGTTCGCGGCGGAGCGACCGAAAGTGGCGGTCAGCAGACGTTGGGACGGGAACAGCGCCCTCCGCGTCAAGCAGGATGCCCTTACGCCACGAAAAGAGTGACGGCGAGAGTTTGAGGTTTGGAGCTTGAGGTTTCCCTGGTGCCCGGAGTTTGGAATTTGGAGCTTGCCTTACGGTTCCACATAAACCGGCATTCCCGTCCACACCAGCTTGATCAGGTGCGCCGCGTTCCAGTTTGCCAGACGAAAGCAGCCGTGCGATTCAGTCCGCCCCACCTGCTCCGGTCCGGGCGTTCCGTGAATGCCGTAGCCGGACTTGTCCAGACCTATCCACGCCACGCCAACCGGATTGTTCGGCCCCGGTGGCAGAACAAGTTTGCGGCCCAGTTCACGGCCTTCCGTTGATTCGGGAAAAATCTCCGGATTGAACGTGTAGTTCGGGTTCGGTGCGATCACCTCCACTCGCAACTCGCCCACGGGCCGTTTTTCCACGCGCGCAGCGATGCTGCATGGGAAATGCGCCAGCAGGTTCGTTTCTCCGTCGAACGCCTGAAGCGTCTTGTCCGACAAACGGATGACGACAAATGAAGCCTTCTGCGAAACTGGCGGATACTCCACATCCGGAATCGTGACCTCTGTTCCCGCCGTGACATTCGCCCAATCCACCGCCGGGTTCAGCCGCCGGATGCAGTTGGGCGACGCGTGACCTTTTTCCGCAACGAGTTCGAGGACCGTTTCAAATTCGAGCGACGACTGCTGCGATTTGCCAAGCCACGTGCTGCTCAACGGCTGCAACCGCGCCAGGTCCAGCTCTGTCACGACATAAGTCGTCAATGGAGGCGACGCGAGCACCAGTGCCGCGCGCGTGTCGGAGTCCAATGCACCCGTCCGCGGCAGGCCGTGCTTCTTTTGGTAGGCCAGCAACGCCGCGCGCGTCTGCCCGCCCAACACACCGTCAATGGACCCCGACGAAACAGCGTCCCTTGCCAGCGCCACCTGCGTTTCCAAAACGTCCCGCACTGGACGCGGAAACGTGCCCGGCGCGATAACCGCCGCAAGCGGCTGCGGCATGGGCCCGCGCGTCGTTTGTGTCGCCCCGGTTTGTGTCGCCGTGGGAACAGTCGGCTGCGGCGCGGGCGGGATTTGTTGAACGACGAGTGGAGGCGCGCCCGTTGCGACGAATGGAACGGAAGTTTGCGCGGGCGTCTGCGGTCTGGGCGCGGGTTTCAAAACGGACACGCCACGTTCCTTCCACCACAACCAGCCCACAAAACCCAGAAACGCCAGCACCAACAGCCAGCCAATGATGCCGCCGCGACGCTTGCGTTTTCCTGAAAACTCGTATTTGCCGCGCCCTGCCACGCTGCGATTTAGACACAACACGCCGCCAGGGTCGAGCCTGCGAAAGCAGCAGTTCTCATTTCGATGACGTGGCAAGACGGAGGGTTGATTTTTGGACTGCGACTGCGGTGGGAAGCGTCGCGCCGCGCCGCTTTACTTACCCAATGCAATTTCTCCAGTCCACAAATTCCTTGTTCGCCCGATAGAGTTGTCGCCGCTGCGCTCCGCTATCGCACTCCAAATGCGTGCGATTGTCCGGGCGTCGAGAGGAAATCTCACCCGCTTCCGCCATCATCACATCTTGACGCAACGAGTCACACAACCCGTCAGCGGGCTCCCGCACGCCAACTCCAGCCCCGTCAGAGCGGAGTATGCCGCTTCCGGAGCTTGCTGCTTTCGGCTGGTAAAGTTCCACAATGATGCCACGCTTGTGGCGCTTCGGTTCGCATGGGTGCCCGGTGCTGCATGCGTTGCACACCGGATGCGCGCGACGGTCTCCGCCGCGTCCGTTGTTCAGCGAACGGCTGTTATCTCGGGTGTATAGTGATGGACGGGGGCGTTGCGGCAGTATGCACAGCGTCGCGTCCGCGTGAGCGTCGGCTCAGATGTCGGCTTGTTTGGGGACGCGGATTGTGACGGTTGTTCCGGAACCTCTCTCGCTTTGGATGGTGAAGGTACCTGCGTGCAGTTCGGTGAGCCTGCGGGTGATGGCAAGGCCGAGGCCAAGGCCTTGTTGCTCGTGCATCTTGCGGTCGAATTGCATGTACGCTCCCACCTTGGCGATGTGTTCGGTGGAGAAGCCGCGACCGCAGTCTGTCACGGTCAACGTGAATGCATCCGCGGTTTCCTCCAGTTTCACGGTCACCGTGCTGTCAGGATCGGAAAATTTGAAGGCGTTCTGGACCAGTTCTCCCACGACTTTGGAAAGGTATTCCTCGGACATGGGGATGGGCGTGTCCGCAAGCTGCAAATGGAGGTCCGCAGCGCGGTTGGCGTCTGCGGCCTGTTTGCGGGCGTGTTCTTCGATGAGTTGTGCCGGGTGTTCCGTGGGTTTGCCGCGGAGTGAATGGATCTTCTGGGCGTCGGCACTGAGCAGTTCCACTTGTGCGTAGATGAGAAAGTTTTCGATGAGGCGTTCGAGGCGGCGACCGGATTGATGAATGACCTGGCCCATCTCGGCGATTTCGCCGGGCTGCAATGTCTCCGCGTCGGCGGAGAGGATTTCGCCATAGGCGAGGATGCCGTTGAGCGGTGTGCGCAGTTCATGGGGCAGCGCCATGCTGATGCTTTCGCGAAGGCTGGAGAGTTTGCGTTCGGCTTCTTCGCGGATTGTCTGGGCCTTCTTCAGTCGTGCTTCCACGGCTGCGTAAAGCGCGTCAAGGGTGAACGGTTTGGGCAGATAATCGTCGGCCCCAAGCTCCATGCCGTGTCGCATGCCGGCGTTGTCGGCAAGGCCGGTCATGAGGATGAAGGGGATGGCGGCGGTGGCGGGTTCGTTGCGCAGCGAGGAGAGCGTGAGGTAGCCGTCCACCTTTTCCATGTTGACGTCGCAGAGGATGAGGTCGGGCAGTTCCTTTCGGGCCTTTTCGATTCCGACGGCTCCGTTCTCGGCCTCGATGACGTTGAAACCGCGCTGGCGCAACGCCAGTTGCACCATCTCGCGCAACCACTCTTCGTCGTCTATGACCAGAATCTTTTTCATGGCACTGGCGGGGAGAGCTTGGGTGGAAACGGGCGCGTGTCAACAAAACACGCCGCGAGCCGCGCCGGCTGGGGGCATTTGGCGGCGGGAAGTGTCGTGGGAATGGAACGGTTACTTCCGATTTTCAATCGGCACGTAGGCGTTTTTGGTGTTTCCGGTATAGACCTGGCGCGGCCTGTAAATGCGGCTTTTTGGCTCGTCCATGATTTCCTTGTAGTTGGCGATCCAGCCCGGCATGCGGCCGATGGCGAAGATGACCGGGAACATTTCTACCGGAATTCCGAGTGAACGCATGATGATGCCGCTGTAAAAGTCCACGTTCGGATACAGTTTGCGTTCGACGAAGTAGGGATCGCTCAACGCGGCTTCCTCCAGGCGTTTGGCGATGTCGAGCAACGGGTCTGAAACGTGCAGCACCTTGAGCAGGTCGTCGCAGGCTGTCTTGATGATCTTGGCGCGGGGATCGTAATTCTTATAGACGCGGTGGCCGAAACCCATGAGGCGTTTGCCGCTGGTCTTGTCCTTGGCGGCGTCAATGAACTTGGAGCCGTCGTCGCCGGTCTGGTGGATGGCCTCGAGCATTTCGATGACGGCCTGGTTGGCGCCGCCGTGCAACGGTCCCCAGAGCGCGCAGACGCCGGCGGAGGCGCTGGCGAATAGATTGGCCTGGCTGGAGGCGACCATGCGCACGGTGGACGTGGAGCAGTTTTGCTCGTGGTCGGCGTGCAACAAAAAGATCAGGTCCAGTGCCTTGACCACTTCCGGCTTCAGGTCGTAGTCCTCGTAGGGCATCGAGAACAGCATGTGCAGGAAGTTGGCGGTGTATTTGTAGGAACGCTTGGGATAGATGAGCGGCAGGCCGTGGGATTTGCGATAGGAATACGCCGCAATGGTCCGCACCTGGGAGATGAGCCGGGCGGCGTAGATTTCAAATTCCTTCACCTTGCCCCATTGCCAGTGCATGAGTCCGTCGTCGAAACAGCTTGCGGCATTGATCATGGCCGAGAGGATGGCCATCGGGT
The DNA here is from genome assembly GCA_035327385.1 of Verrucomicrobiota bacterium. Lineage (GTDB taxonomy): Bacteria > Verrucomicrobiota > Verrucomicrobiia > Limisphaerales > JADLHS01 > DAOLDN01. Next base: position 16,458 of record DAOLDN010000005.1, read on the forward strand.
GCGCGCTGGTGGGGAAGCCCTGGAAATGGAACTTCATGTCCTCGTGGATGTACTGGTTCTCCGTGAGCAGGTCAGAGAACACCCGAAGCTCGTGCCGTGTGGGCAGGTGACCGTAGATGATCAGGAATGCGGTTTCGACGAAGGTGGATTTTTCAGCAAGTTCCTCGATGGGAATGCCGCGGTAGCGCAGGATGCCGGCTTCGCCGTCAATGAACGTGATGTTGCTGACGCACGAGCCGGTGTTGCCGTAGCCGTCGTCCAGGGTGATGTAGCCGGTCTGGGCGCGCAGGGTGGAAACGTCCACCGCCTTTTCCCCTTCGCTTCCGATGACAACGGGCAGCGCGTGAGCCTTGCCCTCCACTTCGAGTTTTGCCTCTTTGTTCATTTCCAAAAAGCGTTCAATTTTCCAAGTCAACCGCAGTCTGCGAGGAATGGAAATCTTTGGCAAGGGTGGAAATCGGAAGCGGACAAAAAATCGGACCGCGCCGGGAATGTTCCCGGATGCGGACCACGTCGGGCGGAAACGTTGCGCGCTACGCCGAGATGCGCGACATGATCTGGTCGGTGATGGCTTGCACGGCCTTCTCTGCCTCGGGATCAAAACCCACCGCCTTGGATTGATCAGTCGGAACGGCGCAAGTCGCGCCCGGACGCCAATCGCCTGTGTCGCACAATTCGCATTCCTTCATGTTGTAGCGCGGATCCACGAAGCCGAGGCTCTTCTTGATGTTCAAGATGTCCTTCATCTGCGGCCCGGTGAACGTCTGGATCGGTTTGCCGAGCTGACCCGCCACCACAATGGTGCGGCAGTAAGCCTCGATGATTTCCATGCGCCAGTAGGCTTCCTCGATGTTGTTGTGCGACCATGTCACCACGCCGTGATTCGCCATCAGGATGGTGTTGTATTGATCGGTCAACTCCGCCACGAGCTTGCCCATGTCCGGCGATCCCGGCGTGCGATACGGCGCCACGCCGACGGAGCAAAACACTTCATACTCCGGCAACATGCACGTCGGCGGCGCTTCACCCACCACTGCGAACGCCGTGGCATACGGCGGATGACAGTGGCACGTTGCAATCGCGCTTGGCTGCCGCTTCATCATCTGCAAGTGCATCAAAATCTCGCTCGTGCGCTTCTTGGTGCCGAGGAGTTGATTGCCCTCGAAATCCACCAGGCACATGTCTTCCGGCTGGAGCGAACCTTTACTCACCAGCGTCGGCGTGCAGATCGCAATATCTTCGCCGACCCGGATGGCCATGTTGCCGCCGTTGCCATCCACATATTCGCGTGCCCACAACCGTTTGCCCATGGCGCAAATCTGCTCCTTCAAATTCTGCGCGTAAGGGGACCGGAAAAACGCCTCCAACTCTGCCTTGGGCGATTTGGAATTCAGCTTCTTCGGTGGCGGCGCGAGATGCTCACCGGCAACATACGCGGCCTCTTTGCTGCCAGCAGGGCCGGCGGCGACGGCGCCATTGCTCGCGGCGTTGCTCTTGCCGGCGAATTCAAGTTCATTCAGAAAATCTCGGGCGGACGGCGTCAAGATTGCGCCTTCAGGCAGATTGCTCAGGCTCTTGCCTTCGCGCTGCATCCGCTCCAGATCCTTCAAACTGATCACATTTTTCATGACTTAAATTTCAAATCATCAACCCTTCCACGGGTTGAAGAACATTTCGTCCACCAGCGCGACGTTGATTGCATCCACCGGCGTCGGACCGGGAAATGGCTGCGCCGCTTCCGCACCTTCCTCATAACCGATCACATCACCCACGCCACCACCGATGGCATCATAGACCACCAAACTCGGGTCTGTGCCCATGCTGCGTGGCGCCTCGAGGCCCGCCTCAAACTGTTCGCGGCTGAACGGGCTCACCACGAGAAATCGCCCGCCTTCGAGCGCCTTCACCGTCTTGCTCAACGTCACGCGACCGATGACTGTGCCCAATTTCATACCAAAAAAGCTCCAAGCACCAACATCCAAGCTCCAGAGAAATTCCAAACATCAAACTTCAAACCACTCGCCGCCCGTTCCGGCTTGGAGCTTGAGATTTGGAGCTTCTCTGGAGCTTGGAACTTGGAATTTGGTGCTTTCATATTCTCATCCCCGGCTCGTGCTCATCCACCACACCGATGACCAACCAACGCACCGGACTCTTCTGATCGCCGACCGCATTCCGCGCGGCCTTGCCGTCTGATGAAATTACGACTTGTTGATGCATGCCTGCGCCGTGCGAATCAATCGCCACTTGTGGTGCGCCTTCATTTTTACCATCCGCGCTGATGGGTTGACAGATGATGAGTCGCCAGCCATCAAGGCTCGGATGTTTCCGAGTCGCTACGATGTTGCCTTCGACGCGTGCTAGGAGCATAAATCTAAACCACGGATGGACACGGATGGACACGGATGAAACGCGCCGGAGCGCGGAGCATCGCTCCGCTCGATCTTGTGCCGAAACACGCGGAGCAATGCTCCGCGCTCCGTCCGAATCCGTGTTTATCTGTGTTCATCCGTGGTTAATAAATTCGCAGGTTGTCCACCATTACACAGCGACGGACGCGCGTGAACGTGCGCGGATTCGTGATGCCTTCGCCCGTTGGTGTGGCAATGGAAAAACTCAAGTAGCCTTCGCCACCGAGACCAAGCCCAGCCGGCGACGGCCCGTTCTTCACGAACAACGTCGTATCCAGCGCCCGCGCCATTGCGGTGATGTTCTCGACGTCGTGCGAGTGGATGACCGCCGTATGCTTGTAGTTGTGTTCGGATTGCAGCGACAACGCGATGCCCTCCTCGACGCTCTTCACCCGCACGATGGGCAACATCGGCATCATTTGTTCTTCCTGAACGAATGGATGAGCCGCATCCGTCTCGGCAAACAAGAGCTGGGTGTTCGCGGGCACATTCACTCCCGCGGCCTGCGCCAGCACGCTGGCGTCTTTGCCGATGAGTTCCTTGTTCACGCTGGCATGGGCGCAACCACCGCCCTGACCTTCCTTGAACGTGAACGCCGCCTTGGTCAGTTGGTTTAATTGCGCCGCGCTTAATTTCACCGCGCCATTCTCGGACATGCGTTGCATGAGTTTGTCCGCCACGTGATCCAGAACGAACACCTGCTTTTCGCCAATGCACAGCAAATTGTTGTCAAAGGCTGCGCCGGAAATGATCGCTTTGGCCGCACGCGTCGGGCAGCAGGTATCATCTACGAATACCGGCGGATTGCCCGGGCCGGCGCAGATGGCGCGCTTGCCAGTTTGCATTGCCGCTTTCACCACCATCGGTCCGCCCGTGACGAGCAGCAGGCGGGTGTGTTCGTTTTTGCAAAGCGCGTTGAAGGAATCGAGCGTCGGCTTTTCAATGATGCAGGCGATGTTCTCGATGCCGGTTTCGCGATAAATCGCCTCATTGTAAGCGCGCACGGCCACTGCCGCGCACTTGGCCGCGCTCGGATGGGCATTGAATACAACGGCATTTCCCGCCGCACAAATGTTGACGATGTTGCCGCTCAACGTGGGAATGGAGTGCGTGCTGGGCGTGATCGCGCCCACGACTCCGAACGGCGTGTATTCCTCCAGCGTAATGCCGTGATCGCCGCTCATCGCATCCGGTCGCAACCAATCCACGCCGGGCACCAGCTTGATCAAGCCCAGCTTGGCAACCTTGTGCGGCAAACTGCCGATCTTCGTCTCTTCAAATTCAATCTTGCCCCACGGCTCGGCATTTTGCTCCGCCATGGCCTTGACGATCTCTTCGATCTTCCGGCGCGCCGCCATGCCTTTCTGTTGCAATTGCAAGAACGCCTCTTGAGCCGCCGCACACGCTTCGTCGGCTGTGGCAAACACGCCGAACTTACCGCGCAACGCCGGCGCGGACGTGGCTTTCTTCACGCTGCAACCACAAGAATCACTCTTCGCCGCAGCGGATGCGGGTGCAGCCGGAGCGGAAGCTGTAACAGTTGTCGTCGCACCGCCGATGCGGCCCAGCACCTCGGCCACCACATCACGGATCAAAGTTTCGTTCACTGCGCTCATAAAATTTTAACCACGAATGGATACTAATTAACACCAATCAGCAGACACCCCCGCTGGCCGCGAAGCGGCCAAACACGAATAGCCGTGGGTGAAACCCACGGAAAATCGCCCCCCGAATTGGGCGACCCCTGCGGGGTCGAATGTGTTTGGTCGCGCTACCGTGGGCTGAAGCCCACGGCTATTCACGTTCTGTCCCTTCGGGACAAATTGTGGAAACAGTTTCATCAAGCCTTACCGCTGAAGATTTGTTTTCCGAGCACGTCCACACTGTCCACGATGCCGATGATGACGGCGTCCACGGGCGCGTCTTTCATGCCGGGCGCGAGCCGGGCGCTGCTACCCTGGCAGAACAGCACCATCTCGCCGATGCCCGCGCCGAGGGCGTCCACAGCCACGATGGTGTTCGCGCCGGGGCGGAACTTCGTGGGATCTTTTTCATCCACGAGCTGCGGGCGAAGCAACAGCAGTTTGCGCCCCGACATGTTCGGGTCTTTTTTCGTGGCGACTACCGCGCCTTCGACTTTGGCGAGGAACATATCGTAATGCGTGGTGCGTGGTGCGTGAAACCCGGTTTGCGCGAGCCACTCAGCCCGTCACGAACCACGAGTCACGAACCACGGATTTATTTCTTCTTCGGTAACACCGCTTCCACGTCGCTGTGCGGACGGGCGATGACATGCACGCTGACCACTTCGCCTTTGATGGCTTTGATGGCCTGTGCGCCGGCATCCGTAGCGGCTTTGACAGCGGCGACGTCGCCGACGACCACCGCGGTGACGAGAGCGTTGCCGACCTGGGTCATCGGGCCGACGAGTTCCACGTTCGCGGCCTTGAGCATGGCGTCCGTCCCCTCGACGAGGGCGACGAGTCCGCGCGTTTCGATCATTCCAATTGCTTGAGCCATATTTTTGTTCCTGGTTGTTTGTTGATAGTTGATGGAAATGTTAGGCCACGCCGACGGCAGATTCGGGGCCACGTGTTGCGTGTTGCGTGTTGCGTGAAACTGGACTGGTAGGGCGGGGCACTCCGTGCGCGCCGTCCCTCGACATGCCACGAGCGGCGCGCATCGAGTGACGCGCCCTACCCGCGAAAGCAAATTTGTGTCTATTCGTGTTCATTCGTGCTTAATTCCGGGAATTTTCCAAAAGTCTTTTTGTCTCGCGGGCGACGACGAGTTCTTCATTCGTCGGAACGACGAGAAGTTTCACGCGCGAACTGGGCTTGCTGATGACGGTTTCCGTGGCACGGGTACTGGCGTTGAGCGCGGAATCCAATTCAATACCTATGCTTTCGAGGTTTGCGCAAATCGCAGAGCGGATGTCCGCACGGTTCTCGCCGATGCCGGCGGTGAAGACAATCGCGTCCGCGCCGCCCATCTCGAAGAAGTAGCTGCCAATCCAATGCCGCGCGCTGGCCACGTAGGTTTCAATCGCGAGTTTGGCGTTTGCGTTGCCCTTCGCGCCGGCTTCGATGACATCGCGGATGTCGTTCGACACGCCGCTGATGCCTTTCAGGCCAGATTCCTTCGTGAGCTGGCGCTGCGCTTCTTCGATGGTAATGCCCAGAGACTTCACGGCGTATGGAATTGCCTCGGTATCCAGATCACCGACACGGTTGTTCTGCGGCAAACCGGATTGCGGACTCATGCCCATGCTCGTGCCGATGGACACGCCGTTGCGAATGCCCGTGATGCTGGAACTGCCGCCGAGGTGACAGGAGATCACCCGGAGCGGTGCGCCGGTCACGGAGGATTTGACGCCGTCCACGTAGAGTTTGCGGGCGCGTTCGGCGACGTCGTTGCGACCGAGCAACTCCGCCGAGCGTTCCGCGATGAACTTGTGACTCGCGCCGTGGAAACCCCAGCGACGGATGCCGAGATCGTGCCACGTTTGCGGCACCGCGTAACGCATCATCGCTTCGGGTGCGAATTGATGGAACGCGGTCTCGAACAATCCGACCAACGGCACCCCCGGCATGCGTTTCCCAAACAGGCGGATGCCGGTGATGTAGGGCGGATTGTGCGCGGGTGCGAGGCCGTTGTAAGCCTCCATCGCGCTGAGCACGCGGTCATCGAGTCGCACGCAACCGGTGACATCCTTGGCGATCACGGTTTTGAAACCTACCGCCGCGAGTTCGCTTTCGGTGGCGAGTGCGCCGGCGTCTTTGAGTTGCGCGAGGCATTCCTCGATCGCCTTCGGATAATCAGCAACGCGCTCGAAGCCGCCTTTGTGCAAAAGGCGCTCGGCGTGGTTCGAGAAGTCGAACAACCGCCACTTGAGCGAGGTGCTGCCGATGTTGGCGATCAGGATTTTCACGGGCTTCAGGGTTCTTAATCTTAATCTTCGTCTTAATCGTAATCTGTCCGGCAGAGTAAGATTAAGATTAGGATTAAGAGTAAGAAGCTATTGCAACCACTTGCCAAGAATTCCCAAGTCGTCGTGCGGACGCGGGATCACCTGGACGGCGACGACCGAGCCGACCTGCGCGGCGGCAGCCGCACCGGCATCGGTGGCGGCTTTGACGGCGGCGACGTCGCCTCGGAAGAATCCGGTGACGTAACCACTGCCGATCTTTTCCCAGCCGGTCATCGTGACGTTCGCGGCCTTGAGCGCGGCGTCGCACGCTTCCATCAGCGCGCAAAAGCCTTTGCATTCAATCATTCCAACTGCTTGTTGAGCCATAAATCAGTTTTTAGTTAGTGGTTGAGAGTTGAGAGTTATTTTTTCGCGACTTCGGGCACAAAGGCTTTCAACAAGTCTTCGTGCGGACGCGCGATGAGATGCGAGCTGACGAGTTCGCCGACTTTGGCCGCAGCTTTCGAGCCGGCGTCCACGGCGGCTTTCACACTGCCGACGTCGCCCTTGGCGAGAACGGTGATGAGACCGCCGCCGATGGGGATGGTTTTGACCAACGTGACGTTGGCCGCTTTGACCATGGCATCACTGGCTTCCACGCTGCCGATGTAGCCTTTGGTTTCGATCATTCCTAATGCTTCACTCATTTGTTTTCTCCTGTTTGGGTGTTAATTGTTGGGAAACTTTGAACCTTGAACAAATCATCAGAGCACCACGAATCGCGATCATTCGAAGTTCAAAGTTCAAGGTTCGAGGTTCAGCGTTCATTTAATCAGTTCCACCGGCGTATCGGGTTGGAGGTTGCAGGCGTTGCCCTCGTCGGTGTCAATGTGGACCTCCAATTTGAAACTCTTGTCCACGCGGGCGAGCATCTTGTGGAGCGTGATGCCGCAAGCGCCGCCGATCTTGAGCTTCATCATGTCGCCGTGCTTGACGCCATAGAAGTCGGCATCGGTCGGGCTGAGATGCGCATGCCGTAAGGCGCGAATCACGCCGTTGGGCATTTCAAAAAAACCAGCCGGCCCCATTAACATTGCGCCAGGCGTATCTTTGATGTCGCCGGACGCGCGCAACGGAATATCGAAACCGAGCGCGATGGCGTCGGTGTAGGCGAGTTCAACCTGATTGAGACTGCGACACGGACCGAGGATGCGGAGATTGGAAATCACGCGACTGCGCGGACCGATGAGGGTCACAGTTTCCTTCGCGGCAAATTGACCTTCCTGATAAAGCCACTTGTGAACGGTGAGTTGATGGCCTTTGCCAAATAAAAGTTCGACTGCTTCCGGCGTGAGATGGCAGTGGCGTGCGCTGATGTTCACCACGAGCGGATTCGGCGCTGCAGCGGCCCGGGGCAATGGTTTGCCAAGACGCGAATAAACTGCCTGTCGAACCAAATGCTCGACGACAGCCCGATGTGGTGCAGATGCAGCAACAGCCATAGCGTTGATGGGCGAATTCTCGCTTTATTTCAACCGAAGTCAATAAATATCTTGCAAAATCTTCCAATATCTATCACTGTTCGAGACAGATTTCATTCAAATGACGGCAGAAGAGCGCAAGCATCGAATTGAAACTTACTTGCACGAGGTGGAGTTCGCCTCGCTGGAGGAATTGGTCAATCATGTAAACGCTTCAGTATCAACTATACGTCGCGATTTGACAGTTTTGGAGGCTGCGGGAAACGTCAAACGCACGCACGGCGGTGCGCGAATCATTTCGCCGAAATCCGATGAATTCACCTTTTCCGCCCGGGACACGCACGAGCTTGATTCCAAAGAAGCCATCGGTCGCGCCTGTGCCGCATTGATTCAGCCGAACCAGAGCGTCATTGTTGACGCAGGCACAACGTGCTTCCACGTTGCGAAACACCTCGAAGACAAATCGCCCCAGATAGTGACCAACTCCCTGCCAGTCGCGAATCTGTATTCGTCCGCCGGCAAAGTGGAACTGGTCGTCAGCGGCGGAGTCGTGTATCCGCGGTTGGGTGTGCTTGTTGGTCCCCTGGCAGTCGAGGCGTTTTCGAAGATTCATGCGGATGTCGCTGTGATGAGTTCCGGGGGGATCACGCTGGACGGATTGACCAATTCACACGGTCTGCTGATTGACATCCAACTGGCGATGATGCGCGCCGCGGCAAAGGTCATCATGTGTCTGGACCACACGAAATTCGGTCGCCGTTCCGTTTCGCATCTCTGTGATCTTTCCAAGGTGCATACCATTGTAACCGACGGTCGGTCGCCGGCGGAGTTGGTCGGTCAATTGCGGTCAAAGGGGATTGAAGTCGTGATCGCAAACGAAGGGTAGAGCGGTTTCGACCACACTCGCGACCGGCGCAGGGATGGCGGATGACGTCGCAATTCACAGATCGTAGCGCCGATTTCCAAGCAGGCTCGAATCAATGTCGCCCTTTGGCGTGCCGGGCATTGGGTCGATGTTCCGATGGCGGGTTGGAGCGCCAGTCTCATGACCCGGCGCGTCAGGAAGATGTGAATTATGCCGGGCCGCAGACCAGTGCTCCAATCTGAAACTGGAGTTTGGCAACCACTTCATTTGACGCCGTTCGCTGCGCACCCCAAAATACTCCCACAATTCATGGCCGATGAAACCATGCCGCTCAACAGCGGCGAAATCCTTCTGGCGGCGACCAGTCTGGTGAAATCCCTCGGCGGCAAACGCGTCGTCGAGGGCATTGACCTGACGTGCCGCGCCGGCGAGGTGCTGGGGTTGCTGGGGCCGAATGGCGCCGGCAAAACCACGAGCCTGCGCATGTGCTACGGCTTTCTGCGGCCGGATGCGGGACAGATCCGCATTGCCGGTCACGATCTGGCCACAGACGGCGATGCCGCCCGCCGCGCGCTGGGAGTCTGCACACAGGACGACACGTTCGACAGCGAGTTCACCGTGCGCGGCAATCTCGTGCAGACAGGACGTTATTACCGTCCCCGACAGAAGGATCTGCTGGAACGGATCGACCAACTGATCGAGCGCTTCGGCCTTGGTCCGTTCGCGAATCAAAAACCTGAGACCCTCTCCGGCGGGTTCAAGCGCCGTTTGATGATCGCGCGTTCCGTCGTCCACAACCCGCGCGTCGTCTTTTTGGATGAACCCACGACCGGTCTCGATCCCCAGGCGCGCGTCGCCGTCTGGGAATTGATCAACAGCCTTCGCGCCGAGGGCATGGCGGTGGTATTGACGACCCATTACATGGATGAAGCCGAGCGATTGTCGGACAGGCTGCTTGTCCTGCAATCCGGCAAGGTCCGCGCCGCCGGATCAACACGATCCGTGCTGGGCGACGTGGTCGGCGAACACGTGGTGCTGCTCCCGGCCGTGACACCGGATGTCGCCACGTTCATCGAGTGGTTCAAGGCGCGCGGAGCGAAGCCGGCGCAGATTCTCGCTGACTGGCACGTGCCATTGAACGCGCCGGGTCTGGCGGCGTTCGTGGCGGCGTTTCCAGAACTGCGTTACGAAGTGCGACCGCCGACGCTTGACGATCTGTTTCTCGCTCTCGCCTCGGAGGAAAAGCGATGAAGCTGAAAATCAGCGCTGGTGGGGCGAGGCTACTGACGAGCCCGGCTCGCGAGTACGCTCGCCCCACCAACGGGACGAGGCGCAACGAGATATCTTTGTTCAACGCTCGCCCTCATCCCGGCCTTCTCCCCCAGGAGAAGATGCGTTTCACCGCTGAGGAGCGCCGAGCACCAGCTCGGCTCGAAGGAATTCTCAGACTGCACCGGGCCGATCAGGTGATCGGCGCTCCGGTTCCTGGTGCGATCGGTCGGCAAACCATCTTGTCCTGCCTGTCGCGAATCTCGAAAGGCCAACAATGAATCCTTACCGCCCCGCCTTCGCCTGGCAAAGTCGCGCCGTGCTCGCCCGTCATGTGCGCGTCCATCTCCGCAACTGGTACACCGCCACGCTGCCGCCCGTGTGCGAACCGCTCATCATGCTGCTCGCGTTCGGCGTTGGCCTGGGCCGGCAGATCGGCACGTTGACGTGGGGCGGAGCGCCGATTGATTACATGCACTACCTCGCG
>DAOLDN010000006.1:0-23827 GCA_035327385.1 Verrucomicrobiota bacterium
AGAAACATTCCCGCCATGCCGACGAGCAGATAGGCAAAGACGCCGGATGCGGGAGACTCCTTCTTTGTCGGGGAACTGGTCTGGCCGGCAACGGCGTTGGTGGATGTCGTGTCCTTCGTTGAATCCGAGTCCGCAGGCTTCTCGTAAACCACCAGCGGCGGGTCTATGAATTTTTCGGCTTTCTTCAGTTTCTCTCCAGCGCGCTCGACCAGTGAGGCGACCTGTTTGTAATCGCGATTGCCCTCGATGACTTCCTGCCAGTCCGGGAATTCGGATTGAAGGTTGCGAGAGACGGCGTTCAATCCCGTGACCAGAGCGCCGAGCAATTCCTCCATCACGGCCGGATGAATGGACTGCGCGGGATTCTTGATGAGTTCCAGGCGGATGCCGCTCTTTCCGGCCAGATAATTGCGCGTGAAGTTGGTGGGCATGATCACCACGGCGCTGATCTGGTTGTCGTTGATCTGGCGCAACGCCTCGTCGCGTTCGAGCAACACCGGTTCAAGATATTTTCCGCCCTCACGCTGGTTCGCCGAGCCGCGAAGGAAATCGGACAGGACGGATTTGTCCTCATCCACGAGCGCGAAGCGGATGCGCCCCAAAGCGCCGCTGTCCGATCTGCCGCCAAACGTCAATCCGATCAACGCCGTGATGACCAGCGGTATGAGCAGGTTGATGACAAACGGCAACGGATTGCGCCGCGCGCGGCGAAGATCTTTAGCGAGCAGGACGCGCAGCATGATTACTCCCGCAGATCGCGGCCTGTGAGTTGCAGAAACACGTCGTTCAAACTCGGCCGCTTGAGTGTGACGTTTTCCACGCGCACCGGCAGGCCGAGCAGTTCCTTGAGACAGTCGGAAGGATCACGCGCGCCGACCGGCGTGACGACCAGTTGCCTGTCCGTTTTCTGAAGCACACGAAAACGCGCGGGGAATCCATCCCACGTTTCCGGCGTTGCGTCCTTCAAATCCGCTTCCAGCACGAACAGGCGGTCGCCGCCCAGACGATCCTGCAATTCCTTCAACGTGCCCTCCGCGAGCAAACGTCCGTGGTCAATGATGCCGATGCGCTGGCAGAGCGACTCGGCTTCCTCCAGATAATGCGTCGTGTAAAGGATCGCCGTGCCGGAGGCGCGCAATTGTCCGATGAATTCCAGGATGTTCATCCGCGCCTGCGGATCGATGCCCACGGTCGGCTCATCGAGCAGGAGCAATCGCGGCTTGTGAAGCAGCGCGCAGCCGAGATTGATGCGGCGTTTCATGCCGCCGGAATAGGTTTTGACGGCGTCCTTCGCGCGATCGGTGAGCGTCAGCGCTTCGAGCAGTTCCGTGGCGCGTGATCTGGCGTCGCTCGAATTCAAACCTGCCATGCGCCCCCAGAATTCCAGGTTCTCACGTCCGGTCAGTTCCTCGTAGATCGCCAGTTCCTGCGGCACAACGCCCATGATGCGTTTGGCTTTTTGCGGCGCGGACCAGAACGGCGTGCCGTCCACGACGACTTCGCCGGCGTCGGGCTTGAGCAGCCCTGAGATCATGGAAATGGTGGTGGTCTTTCCGGCGCCGTTCGGCCCGAGCAGACCGTAGATTTCGCCGGGCCGCACCTCGAAACTGACGGCATCCACCGCGCGAATCGGCCCGAACGCCTTGAACAACCCCTGAACCCGAAGCAAGGACATGGGCGGATTGTGAGTTGGCCAGTCACGCCTGACAAGAGTCATTTGTGTCGTCAAAGTTGGCGACAATTGCACGGCGGCCAAAGAGCTTGAGGTATGAACAAACGACGGCTATTCTGCGTCGGCCTTCCGTTCCCGCTGACAAAAATCATTTGGCTGACATTTCTGTTCCGCGTTGTGATTGAGCCCGTGTTGTGTTCCACTCGGCGCAATGAAGCTTCCCAACGGCGAGCGCGCAGACCTCGGCACAAAGCTGGAGGATTACACGCTCAATCCCTTGCACCGGGACGGACGCCACAAGGCGCGGGTGTTCTTCGCCACTTTGGGCATCACGCTGGAGAACCGGCACTTGTTGAAGGAAGCGTTGATTCACGCGGCCACGTCCACCGACGCAGCCGAATCACGCGGAGACAACGGCTTTGGCGCGGTGTTCACGCTTCGTTTTCCGCTGAAGACCCACTCAGGCGCCGCCACGGTGATGAGCGTCTGGATCATTCGTCACGGCGAGGACTTTCCAAGACTCTCAACCTGTTATATCGTTTGAACCATGAACGGCGACATTCACCTGCATGATGTGGTGGTATTGACGGAAGACGTGCCTGCCAGGCATTTCGAGTCCGGTCGTCCGTTGGTGCTGTGCCGCGGACAAGTCGGCACGGTGGTGATGACCTACGACGGCTCCACTTACGAGGTCGAATTCTCCGGAAAAGACGGTTGCGCGTATGCCGTTCTCCCCATCCCGGCGGACAAACTCATCGTCCTGCGGGACGAGCCGCAATTTGCGGTTGCGTGATGTTCTGCTTCGGCCATCGCGGCGCGGCGGGACATGAACCGGAGAACACACTCCGCTCCATCCGCAAGGCGCTCGAATTGGGCGCGCACGGCATTGAAGTGGACGTGCATTTCACGGACGGCCATCTCGTCGTGATCCACGACGACACGCTGCAACGCACCACCAACGGTCGCGGGCCGGTTGCGAAAAAGACCTTTGCCGAACTGCGCACGCTGGACGCCGGACACGGCGAACGCATCCCCACGCCGGCGGAAGTTTTTGACGCCGTTGCCCGCCGCGCACTCATCAACGTGGAACTCAAAGGCCCGCGCACCGCCGCGCCGGTCGTGGCTTTGATTGACGAATACGTGCGCCAACGCGGATGGCACTACGAAGATTTTCTCCTCTCGTCATTCGATCATGAACAGGTGTGCCAGGCAAAACACCTTCGACCTGAGATTCGGACCGCGCCACTGATCAACAAAATCCCACCCGGCCTTGCGGAATTCGCCGAGCAGATGGGCGCATGGGCCGTCAACGTCAGCAGGCGATGTGTCACGCAGGCCTTGGTGGACGACGCACATGCACGCGGGCTGAAAGTGTTCGTTTACACCATCAACGAGTCGCGCGACATCGCGAAGATGAAATCACTGGGCGTGGACGGCGTGTTCAGCGATTTCCCGGAAAGGGCAATCATCTAGCTGTCACCGAGAAGGAGATTATTTTGACTCAGTGAGCGCCGCGCGTTTCGCCTCAAAAAAAATGCCTGTCATTTGTGCCGCGAATTCCGGACTGGCCAGGCGCGCGTGAAGTTCTTGCACGGCTTGCGCTTGCAGGGTTGGATCGGCATGGCCGTTGCCGCTCGTGACGGCAAACACCTCGCCCAGCAATGAAGCCGATTGCGATTCGCCGCCATTTTTCTGCCGTTCCATGTGGATAGAATGTCACCGAAGAATTGCTTCGTCAATCCGGCTGCCAGTGTGTCAGCGCGAAACACAGCCCCTCCATCCCGGCCGATAAACTCATCGTGCTGCGGGACGACACCGCAGTTTACGGTGTGAATCGCCATTAGACTCTCAATTGCACTTCTTCGACGCAAACGAGTCCGCAGGCCAACACTAACACTGCCAGCTCTAGCTCTCGAACACGACCTCAAAAATCCATTACCAAGTCACGAACCTGAACACCTAAAGCCCGGGCTATTTTCACAAGCGAATCCAAAGTTGGAGATTCCTTCCCCCGTTCAACGCGACTGATGAAGACCGTGGAGAGTCCAGCTTTCTCCGCCAGCTTTTCCTGACTGACACCGGCATGTCGGCGCACGGAGCGAATAGCGTCTCCTAAAAGGCGGCGGTGATGCTGGCTTGCCGACATGGACAATCCAGAAAACAAGAAATGCGGGATGTAACCATGTCGTTAACGACCAGTTTCATCTTGACTGACAAGTGGAAAGCGGCTTGAATCGCACCCACATCGGAAAGAATCACTCGGCGGGCGTCAACCCATGAAAGCCACAGAACGACTCCTTGGTGTCTTAATCGTCAGCCTTACAACCTGTATTTGGACATATGGCGCAAAGGCGGATGAAGATTTCTCCTTTACGGGATCCATGTCGGCGGCGCGCGATTCGCACACAGCAACGCTATTGCCCAATGGAAAGGTATTGATTGCGGGTGGCCAGGCCGCCAGCGGCGCACTCGCGAGCGCAGAACTGTATGACCCAAAAACAGGAACATGGACAAACACGGGCACCATGAACACTGCTCGTTTTCGGCATACGGCGACGTTGCTGCCCAGCAACAAGGTTTTGGTCGTCGGTGGTTTTGGCAGCAGCGGTGCAGTCGCAAGTGCGGAGTTGTATGATCCAGCTACTGGCATTTGGACGGTCACTGGTTCGATGAGTATTCCTCGTTACACGCACACCGCGACCTTACTGCTAAATGGCAAAGTTTTGGTCGCAGGCAACTATTATACGTATCCTGCCCCATCAAGTGCGGAGCTGTATGATCCACTTGCTGGATTATGGACGAATACGGGCCCTATGATGACTGGCCGCGGTTACCATACGGCAACTCTGCTGCCCAATGGCGACGTGCTGGCCGCTGGGGGTAGTAACCCAAGCCCTTTTTGGACATCAAGCGTCGAAATCTATATTGTTGCCAACGGGACTTGGACAAATTTCACTTCCATGCACTTCGCGCGACAGAGTCACTCGGCGACATGGTTAGCTGGTGGCCAAGTCTTGGTTGCGGGCGGTTATGGCGGCAGTCAGCTTTCTAGCACGGAGGTGTATGACCCGGCCACAGATATGTGGACGGTATCGGGCAATCTGAATTTGAATCGCGAAAACTTCTGCTTAACAAAACTGGACAACAGGAATCTTCTTGCGACTGGCGGCTACCGGGACTTCGGCGACTTTCATAATGTGGCAGAGTTGTACGACACAATGTTTGGGACGTGGCGCGCCATAGGTTCAATGAACTCGACACGCACCCATCACACAGCAACGCTGCTGCCCGATGGCCGAGTGCTAATAGCAGGTGGCTCTGATGCCAGCAGCACCACCCTTTCCAGCGCTGAGTTGTATAACCCCGGCCCGCGCATTGATTTGATAAAGGCTGTCAAGCCGTCGTTCTCCCGCCTGTCCCTTGGCACCAATTATCAGTTACAGGTCTCCAGTGACTTAAGTTCGTGGACGAACCACGGCTCGGCGTTCACAGCCACGAATACAAGCATGATTTATCCGCAATACTGGGACGCGGAGAACTGGAATCAACTTTTTTACCGGTTGCAGGTTTTGCCCTGAAAGTTTCTTCGCAATCCTGAATGACACCGCCCGGTATCATCACGGCACAAGATTCATTTACGCTCTACTGGCTTCTTACTGGTGTGGGAGCTTGCATCGACCTCAATAGAATGTCCACGACCGCCCGACGAGATTTCCCCGCCGGAGTGTCTGGCAGTCACATGGCGCTAAAACGTGAAACTTGCTTCTTGGAACTTCGCATTGAACAGCAGTCCCCCCCATCAGGAACTTACCTGCTCACCCTGACGGCTTCCGACCTTAAATATGCCGATTACCGGTCAGTGCCGAGCCAGAGTTTCACCGGACAAATGTATTCGCCAGACCCCGGCTACTCTCAACAAGTTTTCATCGACAACAGCGGAAAATTCGCCGCACTGTCCGTCGAAGGGCTTTTGCATTACAGCGCTCCGGCCTATGGATTGGATAAATCACTAGCAGACGTTCTTGGACTATTCCCCGCCGCCCGCCACAAGTTAAAACTCGACCGCATTGAACCGCTCGGTCTTGAATCGCCACCGATACCGGTATTGCTGTTTGGTGCGACTGAACCGGTCAGTAGCGTGACCTACTACCGATGAAGGGGAAACACTTTCGAGCGTCGCTTGAGACAGTTCGGGAACCTATAATTTCGCCGTCACCACCAGATAGTTCTTCTTCCCCTTGCGCAGCAGGATGTGTTTGCCGAAGAGCAGGTCGTTCGTCGTGACAGCGCGCGCGGCGCTGGCTTCGCGGACATTGTTGATGTTCACGCCGCCGCCTTCGATGTCTTTTCGTGCCTGACCTTTGGACGGGCACAGGCCGGCATGCACCAATAATTCCACAAGCGGCAGGCCGTCGCCATCGAGCTTGGATTTCTCTATCTCCTTCGTCGGCACTTCACCAACGATGTCGTTGAACGTGGTTTCTGATACTCCCGCCAATTCACCGCCGAACAGGATTTCGCTGGCGTGAATCGCCTCGTGCGTTGCGGATTCGCCATGGATCAAATCCGTGGCGGCTTTTGCCAATGCCTTGTGGGCTTCGCGAGCGCCGGGATTGGCCGCGTGTCTGGCTTCGAGTGCGGCGATTTCTTCGCGTGAGAGGAACGTGAAAAACTTCAGATAGCGGATGACGTCGGCGTCGGCGGTATTAATCCAGAATTGGTAGAAGCGATAGACGCTGGTTTTCCTCGGATCGAGCCACACCGAGCCGCCCTCGGTCTTGCCGAATTTGGTGCCGTCCGCCTTGGTGATGAGCGGCAGCGTGAGGCCGAACGCGTGGCGCTGGAGTTTCTTGCGGATGAGATCCATGCCGGCGGTGATGTTGCCCCATTGATCGCTGCCGCCGATCTGGAGTTCGCAATTGAAATCCCGCGCCAGCACCATGAAATCAAACGCCTGGAGCAGCATGTAGCTGAATTCCGTGTAGCTGATGCCGACTTCGCGATCCTCCATCCGCGCGCGGACGCTTTCCTTGGCGACCATCTGGTTGACAGAAAAATGTTTTCCGATGTCGCGCAGAAAATCGAGATACGTCAGGTGCGCGGTCCAGTCGGCGTTGTCCACCAGTCGCGCGGGATTGGCCTTCACATCGAAATCCAGTAGCCGAGCGAGTTGCGGACGCACGGCTTCGACGTTGGCTTTGATCTGTTCCTTGGTGAGCAGTGAACGTTCGGCCGTCTTGCCGCTGGGGTCGCCGATGCTGCCGGTCGCTCCGCCCGCGACGGCGATGGGATGATGTCCATAATTCTGGAAACGTCGCAACGCCAGCAACGGCACGAGATGACCGACGTGCAACGAGTCCGCCGTAGGATCAAATCCGCAATAAAGCGTGACGGGCGACGCGGCGAGGCGCTTTGTCAGTTCCGCTGTGTCGGTGCAATCGGCAAAAAGTCCGCGCCATTGCAGTTCTTCCAGAATGTTCATCGGGCCAGAGGCTAAATTGCCCGCGACGGATTGCCAATAACCACTTTCCAGACCCGGTGACGCGCATGCAGCCTGACCTCCGGAAAGCTCGACAAACAGCGTCAAACCTTTCATAAGGAATCCCGTGTCAACTGGCGTGAGCGTGACTTGCTTTGACAACCGACTGCTTCGATGCGCCCAATCGCACCGGAGGTTGCGCGTGGAATGACAGCGTTTCCTCCGAAGGCGCGTGTGTGGGTTCTCGGCGCGGTGCTGGTCGCCGCAATCATTTTCGCCTACCAACCCGCGTGGAACGCCGGCTTCATCTGGGACGACGACTTGTATGTGACGGAGAATCCGCTGTTGACCGCTCCCGATGGTTTGCGGCGGATCTGGTTCTCCACGGATTCGCCGTCGCAATACTTCCCGCTCACCTATACGACGTTCCGGTTCGAGCACGCGCTCTGGGGTTTTAATGCCTCGGGCTATCACTGGGTCAACATTCTGATTCATGCCGCCAACGCGCTGTTGCTGTGGCGCGTGCTGTGGCGGCTGCAACTGCCCGGCGCGTGGCTGGCCGCCGCGCTCTTCGCGTTGCATCCCGTTCAGGTGGAATCGGTGGCGTGGATCACGGAGCGCAAAAATGTCCTCACCCTGTTGTTTTCACTGCTGACGATGCTGGCGTGGATGCGATTCACGGCGAATGAACGCCAGTCGCCATGGCGGGAATACGCGGCAGCGTTGATTTTTTATCTGCTGGCGTTGTTCAGTAAAACCACGGCCTGCACGGTGCCGGCAGCGATGGTTCTGGTGCTGTGGCTGAAACACAAACCGGTCACCCGGCAGCGGCTGGCGCAGATTGTTCCGTTCCTGGTCATCGGCATCGGCATGGGTCTGCTGACGGTCTGGTGGGAGCGTTATCAACAGGGTGCGGAGGGGAAGTTCTTCACGATGACACTTTTGGAGCGCACGCTGGTGGCCAGTCGCGCCGTCTGGTTTTACGCGGGGAAACTGGTCTGGCCCTTTGACCTTTGCTTCAGTTACCCACGATGGACAATAAGTTCCGCGGACCTGTTTGCCTACGTGTGGCCGCTGGCTCTCGTGGCGGCGGCAGCGGGCATCTGGCTGACAAGACGCTTCACGGGGCGCGGCGTGGAAACCGCCGCCGTGTTCTTTGTCGCGATGCTGAGTCCGTTGCTCGGCTTTTTCATGCTGTCCACGTTCCGGTTCACATTCGTGGCCGACCATTACCAGTACGTGGCAAGCATCGGTCCGCTGACGCTGGCCGCGGCTGGGATCACAAAGTGGCATGAAACCGCAGGGCGCAAACAGCCGTTGCTCAAACCCGTTGCGTGCGGGGCGCTGCTGCTGTTGTTGGGCGTGCTGACGTGGCGTCAGGCCGCACATTACCAGAACCTCGAAACACTCTGGCGCGCCACCATTGAGACGAACCCCGGTTCGTTCATGGCCCGGAACAATCTCGGCGCACTGTTGATCGCCAAAGGCCAGGAGGAGGAGGCGATGGTTCATTTTCAGAAGGCGGTCGAGGTCGAACCCCAGGCCGACGCCGCCGCGTTCAATCTCGCAAACCTGCTGCTCGCGAGAGGTCGCGTGGATGAAGCCATCACGAATTACAGAATTGCCCTCGCGGTCAAACCGGACGGAGCCGCCATCGCTTACAATCTCGGAAACGCGCACCTGAAAAAGAACCAGTTGGAGGCCGCGATTTTTTACTATCGCATGGCGCTCACAAATCAGCCGGACTCCACCACCATCGCCTCCAGTCTCATCAACGCGCTTCTGGCGGACGGTCGCCCGGAAGAAGCCGCAGCCAGTTTCAGAGCCGCGATGGAATCCGCGCCCGATGCCGCGAAGTTTCGCGCCAACTGGGCCAATGCGCTCATCAAAGCCGGTCGCATCCGAGATGCCATCGGTCATTACAACTCCACACTGGAACTTGAACCGGACGATGTGCCCGCGCTGGGCAACCTCGCATGGATCCTGGCGACTTGTCCCGATCCGGCGTTGCGCGACGGAGCGAAGGCCGTGGAACTGGCCCGGCGTGCCGACCAGCTTACAGGCGGCAATTCGCCGGTCATCCTCCGAACACTGTCCGCCGCGCTCGCCGAATCCGGCCAGTTCCCCGAAGCGATCGCCGCCGTGGAAGAAGCGATTGCGTTGACAGCCTCCGCCGGCAACGACTCGTTTGCCGGACCGCTGCGGGAGCAACTTGAATTGCTCAGGTCGAAATCTCCGGTTCGTGATCCTGCGTTGACATCCTTCGGCGTCCTGCAAACACGATGACGCCGCCACGCTTCTGATTTCTGCGTGGCAATATCGGCGCATTGACTCTAGTTTGTCCGCGCAATGCACACGCCTGCTTCCACCCGCTACGATTCAAAAGAGTTTTTGCGCCGGTGCGGACATTCCGGCCTCAAGCTGCCTCTGATTTCGCTCGGCCTCTGGCACAACTTCGGCGCGAACGACCGGACCGAAAACTCCCGCGCCATGTTGCGGCGCGCTTTCGATCTGGGCATCACGCATTTCGACCTCGCCAACAATTACGGCCCGCCGCCCGGTTCGGCTGAAGAAACCTTCGGTCGAATCCTGCTCGAAGATTTGATGCCGTTTCGCGACGAATTGATCATCAGCACCAAGGCCGGCTACGACATGTGGCCCGGACCTTACGGAGAATGGGGTTCGCGCAAATATCTTCTGGCTTCGCTCGACCAGTCGCTGCGCCGGATGAAACTGGATTACGTGGACATTTTCTATTCGCACCGGTTTGATCCCGAGACGCCACTGGAGGAAACGATGGGCGCGCTGGCCCACGCCGTCCGCAGCGGCAAGGCGCTTTACGCGGGCATCTCCAATTACGGGCCGGATGAAACCGCGCGCGCCTCCAAATTGCTCCGCGACATGGGAACGCCCTGCCTCATCCATCAGCCGCGATACAGCATGTTCGATCGCTGGATCGAACCGCAATTGCTCGCCACGCTGGACCGCGAGGGCATCGGCTGCATCGTGTTCTCTCCTCTGGCGAAAGGGTTGTTGACGGACCGTTATCTGCGCGGCATTCCGGAAGATTCACGCGCAGGCCGCGATCCGCGATTCCTGCGACCCGCCGATGTCACTGACGCCGTGCTCGCCAAGACGAGAAAACTGAACGAACTGGCGCAATCACGCGGCCAGTCGCTGGCGCAGATGGCGTTGGCCTGGGTGCTGCGACACAAAACGGTGACCAGCGCGCTCATCGGTGCCAGCCGCGTGAGCCAGATTGAGGATTGCGTCTGCGCGACACGCAATCTCGCGTTCAGCAGCGACGAGTTGGAGCGGATTGAAACAATCCTGTCCCCGTGACGTTTCCCGAAGCGCGGACGGGGACCATCCAGAGCGAGCACGAAAGCCCGGCGCGACCGGAATTTCGATCGATTCGATTGCAGTCCACATGCTGCGGACGGGGACCGACCGCGCGCCGATTCATCGCGGCCGGGATTTGAGTTGGATTTTTTTGACGGAGGGGCGTTACAATGGCCGCATGGCCGAGAAGCAAATCAATCAGTTGCCGCCGGACCAGCGGCGGCTGTTCACCAAGGGAAGCGAAGCGCTCACACGGGAGAATTACGATTACGCCATTGACCTGTTCTGCCAGATACTCGCCAAAGCGCCGGAATTTCACGAATGTCGCAAACTCCTCCGCGCCGCGCAGCAGCGCAAAACCGGCACGACCCAGAGCGGTTTCTTCAAAAAAATGTTGAGCAGCGCCGGATCGTCGCCCCAGGTTGCCAAGGCGCAAGTGGCGTTGCGCACCAACCCCGCCGACGCCCTCGCCATCGCCGAGCAGATCCTCAACGGCGACCCCTACAGTTCCGCCGCCCACAAAATCGTAGTGGACGCGGCCACCACGCTCGAAATGCCGCACACAGCGATCTATTCATTGGAAGTCCTCTCGAAGAACAATCCCAAGGACAAGCACGTCGCCATGCAGTTCGGTGAAGCGCTGGCCGAAATCGGCGAGGTGGCGCGCGGCGAAAAGGTGATGATGGACATCGCCCGCCATTTTCCGAACGACCCGGACATCTCCAAGGTTTCCAAGAACGTCTCTGCCAAACGCACACTCCAGGAAGGCGGCTACGAGGCGCTGGAGGACGGCAAGGGTTCGTATCGAGACATCCTCCGCAACGAAAAACAAGCCGTGGCGCTCGAACAGGAACAGCGTGTGCAAAAGACCGAGGACGTTGCCGAACGCCTCATCCAGGAATACGAAACTCGTCTCAAGACCGAGCCGGACAATCTGCGGCTCGTGCGCCAGCTTGCCGAGCTTTACACGCAGAAAAAGGAATTCGAGAAGGCGATGGGATATTACGACCGCATCAAAGCGTCGGACTTGGGCAATGATTCGACGTTGGACCGCGCCATCGCCGACCTTCAATCCAAACGCTTCGACCACGAGCTGGAACAGATCAATCCGTTCACGCCCGACCACGCCGAAAAATCCGCGAAACTGAAGGCGGACAAACTGGCTTTCCAGATCGAGGAATGTCGCAAACGTGTGGAGAAATTTCCCACGGACCTGTCCATCCGCTACGAGATGGGAACACTCTATTTTCAGGCGGAAAAAATCGGCGAGGCAATCCAGGAATTTCAGAAAGCGCAAGGCAATCCGCACAAACGCATTTCCTCAATGAGCTTCCTCGCGCAATGCTTCGGCAAACGCAGGATGTTCGACCTCGCCGCGCGCACGTTGCAGAACGCCATCAAGGAAAAGACCGCGTTCGACGAGGAGAAAAAGGAACTGATCTACAACCTCGGTTGCATGCTCGAAAACATGGGCAAGAAGGAGGACGCCATCGAGCAGTTCAAACAAATCTACGAAACGGACATCGGCTACAAGGACGTGGCGGCGAAGGTGGATGCGTATTACGCGGGGCAGTAAAGCTCCACTTCGATTCCTTGATTAAAATGGAACGTCGCCAGACGCGCTTTCGCAAAAACGATCCCGTCGGCGCGGCTAGATCAGGGACATTCCCGCCATGTTGTTCAAACGGGCCTCCGCTTGTTTGGACAATCCGGTGAAAATCATGGAAACACGATAGCCCGCGTGCTTGTTGCCGGCGCAATCCACCACCACGCCGGAGCAGTGAACCGTGGTGCCGTCCTGCGGAGATTGGAGAGTCACGGTCATTTCCACCCAGCGGGGGAACGAGGTTTCGCTGCGAAATTCAATGCCGCCTTTGTGGATAACGACCGCGTCCTGGGAAAGCGTCAAACGCGCCTGCCGCGCTTCGACCGTCACTGGTTGTTGCAAAGACCCGAGGTTGCTGATTTTTCTCGCACTCATAGAACAGTTTTAGAGTAACACAATGACCCGTCGCGTCAAACGGGCAGAATAAATAATCATCAACAACTCCTCCCTTTGATTGCGGACAACGCCTCCGAAGACTTACGGACGAAATGCGCGGACAGCGTTTGAATTGAAGCTGTTCGGCCCGAAATTGACCAGTGACACCCGGAGCGCAATTCCCGGTCGCGCCACCCGCCAAAGAATCTTTGTTTCAATCCCGCCGCTGCTATCCTGTCGCCGATGGCTTCATCGCCAACAACCGAATCAACAACCCCGTCACCCGTAAACCGGCATCTGCCCGAACTGCTCTCGCCCGCCGGCGACTGGGACTGCGCCAAAGCCGCCGTGGAGAACGGCGCGGATGCGATCTATTTCGGACTGGAAAAGTTCAATGCGCGAATGCGGGCGAACAATTTCACCGTGGCCGACCTGCCGCGACTGATGGAATTCCTGCATCGGCGCGGCGTGCGCGGTTACGTGACGTTCAACACGCTTGTCTTCGAGAACGAACTGGCCGATGCGGAGGATTATCTGCGCGCCATCATCCGCGCCGGTGTGGACGCCGCCATCGTGCAGGATGTCGGCATCTGCCGCCTGATTCGTTCTCTCTCGCCGGATTTTCCCATCCACGCCTCAACGCAGATGACGGTGACCAGCGCCGTCGGTGTGGAATTCGCCCGGGAACTGGGCTGCAATCTCGTCGTGCTGGCGCGGGAATGTTCCATCAAGGAAATCGAGGCGATCCGTGGCTGCGTTCGTGAGAACGCGACGGACATGCAGGGAGAGGTTGGCCGCACTCTCACGAGTGCAGCCACGATGCCGCTGGAGGTGTTCGTCCACGGCGCGTTGTGTGTCGCCTATTCCGGCCAATGTCTCACGAGCGAATCGCTGGGCGGCCGCTCCGCCAACCGAGGCGAGTGCGCGCAGGCCTGCCGCATGCCTTATGATTTGATCAGCGACGGCAAACAAATCGCGCTCGGCGACCGGAAATATCTTTTGAGTCCGCAAGACCTCGCTGGGTTGGATGTTTTGCCCGAACTGGTCCGCTCAGGCGTGGCGTCGTTGAAGATAGAAGGCCGTCTCAAGACGCCGGAATACGTGGCCAACATCACGCGAGTTTATCGCAAGTCGTTGGACTCACTGGTCGAGAGTCGAGAGCCGAGAGCCGATGGCAAAACATCTGGCGCTTCGCCTGACACTCGGCCCTCGACTCTCGACGTTCGACGTTACGACATGGAGATGGCCTTCTCTCGCGGCCTCTACACGGGCTGGTTTGGCGGCGTCAACAATCAGGAACTGGTCCATGCGCGCTTCGGAAAAAAACGCGGGGTTTATCTGGGCGAAATCAAACGCGTGCTGCGAGACGCCGTGTGGATCGAACTCGCCGCCCCGCTCAAACCCGGCGATGGCGTGGTGTTCGACGCCGGCAAACCGGAGGAAAACGAGGAAGGCGGACGGATTTATGAAATCCGCAACACGCAACACGCAACACGCAACACGGAACTCAGGTTCGGTCATGGCGACATTGATTTCTCCCGCATTCACGTCGGTGACAAGCTCTGGAAAACCAGCGACCCGGAACTGGATCGCCGCCTTCGTCAAAGTTTTGAGGGCGACAAGATACGATTCCAACGTCCGCTCCACCTGGAAGTTCACGGTATGGCGGGCACACCATTGACGCTCATCGGCAGCGACGACGACGGGCACGCGGCGAGACTGGATTCCGCCATCCAACTGGCGGCTGCGGAAAAGCAACCGCTAACCACGGAACGTTTGCGGGAGCAACTGGGCCGGCTGGGTGGCACGCCGTTCAATCTGGGCGAGCTGAAAAATGAACTGTCGGGCGAAGTCATGCTGCCCGTGAGCGAATTGAACCGGATGCGCCGTGAAATGGTAACGGAGATGGAGCGGCAACGCGCCACTCCGAAGCGCTGGACGCTTGACGTGGGACAGGCGTCGCGCCTGTCTCTCAATTCCTTCCCGGGGAAAGATGGAGACAGGCACGACGCCTGTCCTACGCTGATCATCCTGGTTCGCAATCTCGCGCAGTTGGAAGCTGCACTGAAATGCGGTGCGGAGACGGTTTATTGCGACTTCGAAAATCCCAAGAAATATCGCGAGGCAGTAACGCTTTTTCATACGGCGCGCGGCTGTGCGGTTCACGCAACACGCAACACGCAACACGCCCCCGGAATATTCGTCGCCCCTCCGCGCATCTTCAAAACAGGCGAGGACTGGACGCTCCAACAAGTCCGCTCCTGCAACGCGGACGGCTATCTCGTCCGCAATTACGATCATTTGAAGTATTTTGCCAACGACAGGCGTGTTGGTGATTTCTCGCTGAACATCGCCAACCGATTGTCGGCCGATTACTTCAAGAACAAATTCGGGCTGGAGCGTGTGACGGCCAGTTATGACCTGAACTTCCAGCAACTCGAAGCGCTGCTGCAATCCGCTCCGCCGGAATGGTTCGAGATCACCATCCATCAGCACATGCCGATGTTTCACATGGAGCATTGCGTGTTTTGCGCGTTTCTATCGAAGGGCAAAGACTATCGTGATTGCGGAAGGCCCTGCGACGTCCACGACTTGAAACTGCGTGACCGCGTGGGCGCGGAGCATCCGGTCAAAGCCGATGTGGGTTGCCGCAATACCGTGTTCAACTCCATGGCCCAGACCGGCGCGGAATACGTGGAACGCATGCTGGTTCTGGGCGTAAGAAGTTTTCGCATGGAATTCCTGAACGAGACGCCCGAACAGGTGATGCAGACCGTTGCCAGGTATCGGCAATTGTTGCGGGGTGAAATTACCGGCACTGAACTCTGGCGGGAACTGAAGCTGCACAACCAGCTCGGAGTCACGCGCGGCCAGATGGCAGGGGCAAGACCCTGATCAATGCGTCGCCCATTCCCGGCGTGACAATTCAGCCGCGGCTTTTGGACAGTTGTTTGGCAAGACGTATCGCAGAGATCATGCTGGATGGATTCGCGATGCCCTGACCCGCGATGTTGTAGGCGGTGCCATGGTCGGGCGACGTGCGGATGAACGGCAGGCCGAGTGTCCAGTTGACGCCGGTGTCGAATGCCACGGCCTTCAGCGGCGCAAGGCCCTGGTCATGATACATGGCGACGACAGCATCGAATTCCCCACGCAACGCGTGATGAAAAACAGTGTCGCCGCTCAACGGACCGATGACATCCAATTCCATGCTGCGTGCTTCAGCGACAGCAGGCTCGATCACGCGGGGTTCTTCGTCACCGAATTCACCACCCTCGCCGCAATGAGGATTAAGGCCGCAAACAGCGACTCGCGCCCGGGGCAATTGCAGCAGGCGACAGGCTTCCGCAGCACGCACAATCGCGAGCAGTATCTTTTGTGTGGTGAGTTGGATGGGAACTTCGCGGATGGCGATGTGGATTGTCGCCAGCGCCACGCGCAACCAGCGCCCGTGTTCGTCATGGCCCAGGAGCATCATCACGGTGCGCTCGGCGCGGGCGAGTTCGGTGAGAAACTCGGTCTGTCCGATGAAGCGGTGACCGGCGCGGACGATGGATTCCTTGTTCACAGGCCCTGTGACCATGGCGTCCAGTTCTCCGCCCATGCAAAGTTCCCCGGCGTGTTTCAGGCAGGCAACCGCCGCGTTTGCTGCGGCGGGCGCGCCAGATGGCAGCGTCGCCGGCAGCGGTTCGGAAAACGGGTTGGTGATGAAGAATCGTCCGTGCTGGTTGCGATTGTGGAACGTTTGCAGCGGAAGATTCAGGCCGAGTGCCGCGTTCAGGTGGCGGAGCCGCGTCCCATCACCGATGAGATGGTAGCAGACATCGTCGGTTTCGGCCTCGGCGGCTATTGCCTTGAGCGCGACCTCCGGGCCGATGCCGGTGATGTCGCCAAGCGTGATTCCGATACGTCCGGTCATGGAAATTTGTCACGTATCATGCGGGCTGTTTCGACGCCGATGGTCGAGGCGCGACCGCCGTTGAACCGGGGATCAATCAAAAATACCGGACAAAGGTCTTCTTTTTGAGTCGTTGAACGTATTGTTTCTGCAAGCGGTCCTGTTCGCTGGTCTGGAGGATGCGTTCGATCTCGTCGCGCACCTCGCTCAACGGCTTGTAATGCTCCGGCTTCACTTCCTCGACGCGCATGAGGTAAAACGCCTCGGGCGTTTCGATGACATCGCTGAGTCCGCCGGCTGGAAGTGAAAACGCCACCACGGACAATTCCTGCCTCAGCACCGGACGCTCGACCCAGCCCCATTCACCGCCCTGCGCGCGTTGTGAACCCTGGGAGTATGTCTTTGCCATCTCGGCAAAATCCGCGCCCGCCTCAATCTTTGTGCGGAGTTCAATCGCCAGTTCGCGAATCTGGGAGGCATCGCCCGCGGGTTTGTTGAGAACGATCATCCGGAGTTTGACCTGGTCCTCCATTCTGTACGCGGCCTTGTTGGTGTTGTAATACTCCTCGATCTTGTAGGGCGAAATGATGATTTCCGACGACACGTTCTTTGATCGGAGCGCGCGGATGATGAACTGGTCGCGCACCTGCTGGCGGAATTTCTCGTAGGTGATGCCCTGCGCTTGAAGAGACCGCGTCATGTTGGCGCGAGTTCCGAACTGTTCGCGGATGCGATCCTGAACGACTTCGTCAATGATGCTCTCGGGGATGTTGTAGCCCGACGCCACAAAGTCGCGGAGGATCAACTGGCGTTCGACGAGTTGTTCAAGGTTCTCGTTGAGGCTCTCGCCCAGTCGCTGCTGGTAAACTTCCGGCTGGGTGCGGAACTGGCTGCGCAACACCTGGGCGACGGGCGCCGTCAGGACTTCGACATCGCGGAAGGTAACGACGGAATCATGGACAACGGCCTTCATGCCGTTGATGGACTGCGCATGCAGCGCGAGGCCACAACCGCACATCAATGCGGCCAGAAATATGGCGCGAAGAGTTTTCATCGAAGCTGCGGGATACTAGGCGCGCATGAAGTGGGGGTCAAGCGTTGCCCGACCGGCTGACCGACTGTTCCGCTTTCGCATTGGCGATGAAGCGGCGCACCTTGTCGTGGTCTTTCTGTCCGGGAGCGGATTCCACGCCGCTGGACACGTCCACGCCGTAGGGCTGCACCTCGCGCACGGCGCTAGCCACGTTTTCCGGCGTCAGTCCTCCGGCCAGGAAAATCGGCCTGCCGAGATTGCGGGCTTTGACTGCCAGTCTCCAATTGAACGTCTCGCCCGTGCCTCCGAGTTTGCCGGGTGTGAAAGCGTCCAACAGCCACGCGTCCGTGGAATAATTTGCGAGCGCCCCGATGGATTGTTCGTCGCGGATGCGGAAGGCTTTCATGCTCATCAAACCGAACTGGGTGCAGAAGCCCGGGGATTCGTTGCCGTGGAATTGGAGGAGGGACACGCCGCAACGCTGGATGGCTCGCATCACCAGATCTTCATCGGGGTCAACAAACACGCCGACTTTCACGACGTGCGGCGGCAGATTGCGTGCGATCTTCGAGGCGGTTTCGATGGAAACACGGCGCGGACTTTGTTCATAGAACATGAATCCCACCAGGTCCGCTCCCGCTTGGGCAGCGGCGAGCGCATCGGATTCGTTGGTGATGCCGCAGATTTTGACTTTGACGCTCATGCGATGTGCCGTTGTGAGGCGGCGACAGGGTAGGACAGAATGGAAATTGCGCAATGCGTCGCTGGCTTTTATTCTGCGAGCGGGTTGCCCCCATAGCTCAAATGGATAGAGCAGCGGTTTCCTAAACCGTTGATCCCCGTTCAATTCGGGGTGGGGGTACCAAGGTTTCCCGGCAGGCGCTTTCCTGCTCGGATCTCATTGTCGGGCAGATTTCGTTGTCTCAGAGGTGCAGTATCGCTTTCAACTCCGACATCACACGGCGGGGTTCCAGCCCGCGAATTCCGCCGTTTTCCTTGATGAGCCTCACCGTTTGACCCTGTGGTTTCCAGATGGCCTCGACCGTGTCCGCCCAAAGTGCCAGACAAGGCAGACCGACGGCGGCTGCCAGGTGCGTGATGCCGGAATCGTGGCCGACGAACGCGGCGCAGCCGGACAGCCGCGCCGCCAGTTCGGTCAGCGGAAGGCTCCGGGCCAGTTGCGTGCGATTCGCGGGCAGGGGTTTTGCCAAACGAGCCAGACGTTCGCCCTCGGCTTCGCCGCCCACGAGCAACAGGTTCAAATTTGTCTCAGCCACCAGTTGCCGCAGCAGCGCTGCCCAATGGGGCTCGGGCCAGTTCTTGCGTTCGCTGCCGCTGCCGGGGTGGAGCGCGATCTGGTTGAGGGTTGAGGGTTGAGAGTTGAGGGACAGTCGCGGTACTTCGTCCGAATCAAAGATCGCCAGCCGTTCGAGCGGCTTCAAATAAACCTTCGTCGCGTGGACAGGTTCGGTTTCATCCGGGCGATGCGGACCGGCGATGAACTGGCCGTGGGCGCAACGTAAAATGTTTTCCTGGAAAATGTCGTCAGGGTCGTAGAGATAGGAAAGGATCAGGTCAAACTCGGAAAAGTAATCCATCAGATCCTCGTCGAGCCGACCGTTGCGGGCAAAGAAGCCGGCCAGACCGTGCGCTTCGATCGGCTGCACGCGATCCACCAATCCTCCCGCGAGAGCGAGTTGCGCGATGTGCGGATAGCCCAGCAGTTCGAGGTGTGCCCCGGAGAATTGGGACCGCAGTGCGGAAATCGCCGGCAGCGTGAGGATGAAGTCCCCGATGGCACCGCCGCGGATGACGAGAATCTTGCCGCGTTTCATACGAAACAGACCGTCTCAACGACCGATGAAAACGAATTCACCCGGACGGGGAATAATCACCGGTCTCGTGGCTTTCGCGCGGGCCGCAAGGTCAATGACGGTGATGCGCGGGTATTGAACAATCCAGTCGTCCATGAATCCACGAACCCGTTTCGGAGAATTGGATTTCGCTGGTGGCGGGTTCACATTCCGCGAAAGGCCGTCAGCCCCAGCACCACAATGAACAGCGCGAACGCCAGACGCACCGCGCTGGTGATCTTGATGCGCTTCTCGTTGGCCGTGCCCCACTCGATCAAATCCCGCGCCCGCCACGGCGAAATGGTGAACCACATTCCCGCGATGACCAGCACGTAAGCCCATGTCTGGATCACCAGCACCCAATGCGTCTTGTCCAGCCACGGGCGGCCCGTGTCCACCATCAACTTGGCCAGCAGCAACAGCACGACCGCCAGGCCGCGCACCGCCAGAAAATCGCGAACGAAA
This sequence comes from Verrucomicrobiota bacterium, assembly GCA_035327385.1. Lineage (GTDB taxonomy): Bacteria > Verrucomicrobiota > Verrucomicrobiia > Limisphaerales > JADLHS01 > DAOLDN01. The sequence goes on from DAOLDN010000006.1 coordinate 19,724, forward strand.
ATGCAAACTCCCAGTCCAATGCCAGCGAAGGCAACCATCATGCCTGTCTTGTACGACGCAAAATCCGAGATGGCCTCCTGTTTGACGTTCCACACGAACCACAGAGTCCCCAGCGCCATGAGCACGTAGCCGAGTGTCAGCGAACGCGGAAATTTGCGGGCAGCCGCCGCAAAGGCCGCGGGCCTGGCCATGCCGTAGAGTTGCGGCAGAGCCACGCCAAGGCCGAGTGCGATGGCGAGCGTTGAAAGCTTCAGTGTCATTTCTTCAAATCGAGCGGCTGGAGGATGGAGGATGAAGGATGGCGGATGGAAGCAAATTCAACGCGGTGCAGACGCAACCAAATTCCCTTTTTGTCACCGGACCAAACTCATTGATAATGCGGCTTTAGCCCGGAGGAACGGGCAAATGGCGAGGATTAAACCGTCCCAAGGGCTTAACGGCAGTTAACCGGGCCGTTTCAGCGTTTTAACGGGGAAACGCTATAAATGCCGCCCATGCTCGACAACGATTTTAGGCGTATTTTTCCCGCCACAGCTTGAATTGACGCCAAGCCCTCATTCCCGTAGCGTTCCCGCCGCTGTTTCTAAAGCCATGATTGGTTATATCTTCAAAAAAGTCATCGGGTCGAAAAACGACCGCGAAGTCCGCCGCCTGCGCCCGCTCGTGGCCAAAATCAACGAGATCGAAGCCGGCCTCAATAATCTTTCCGATGACGATCTGCGCAAGAAAACCGCCGATTGGAAGGCTGAACTCTCACAGATCACAGACAACAACGAACTCGCCCGCAAACTCCAGGAAATCCTTCCCGAGGCCTTCGCAGTCGTCAAAAACACCTGCCGTCGCCTGACGGAACGCAAGACCGATGTCGTCGTTCGCGGCCATCCGTTGCCGTGGGAAATGATCCCGTTTGACGTGCAACTCATCGGCGGCATGGCATTACACGGCGGCAAAATCGCGGAAATGGCCACCGGCGAAGGCAAGACGCTCGTCGCCACAGCTCCCGTGTTCCTTAACGCTTTGACCGGTCGCGGCGTTCACGTTGTCACCGTCAACGATTACCTCGCCGCTCGTGACAGCGAATGGATGGGTGCCGTCTATAAATTTCTCGGACTCACCGTCGGTTGCATTCTCCACGACCAGCCCCCGCACGTCCGGCGCGAGCAATACAATTGCGACATCACCTACGGCACGAACGCCGAGTTCGGTTTCGATTACCTCCGCGACAATGGCATGGCCACACGCAAGGAGGAACAGGTCCAGCGCGGCCACTACTTCGCCATCGTTGATGAAGTGGACTCCATCCTCATTGACGAGGCGCGAACGCCGCTCATCATCAGCGGCCCGTCGTTGCACACCTACGACGAACAATACGCACAATGGAAGCCGTCCGTCGAATCCGTTGTTCGCGCACAGGAACGGCTTTGTGCGCGATTCCTTTCCGAAGCCGAGGCGCTCATAAAAAAACTGCGTCCCACCGACGGCTCAAATCCCGACGACCCCTCCGCGCTGGAGGCCGAAATCGGACGCCTGTTGTTCCGCGTCAAAACCGGCCAGCCCCGTTCCGAGGCGTTGATGAAGATTCTCGAGGAGCCGGCCAACCTGAAGTTGATGAACAGCGCCGAGCTGCGACTTCACGCCGACCAGAGAAAGACCGAGCTTTACGCCGAAAAAGAGGAGCTGCTCTTCGCGATGGACGAAAAGAGCCACGAGGCCGACCTCACCGAAAAGGGCCGCAATTTCCTCAGCCCGAAAGATCCTGACGCATTCGTGCTGCCCGACCTCAGCACCGCCATGCACGACATTGACGTCGGCCCCGAGCCTGACGCCCGCAAACGCATGGAGGCCAAGACCAAACTCCAGCAGGACTTTGAAACCAAGGCCCAGAAGATCCACGCCATCTCCCAGTTGCTCAAAGCCTACAGCCTTTATCAGAAGGACGTGGAATACGTCGTTCAGGACAACAAGGTCGTCATCGTGGACCAGAACACGGGCCGCCTCATGTCCGGCCGCCGCTGGAGCGACGGTTTGCATCAGGCCGTCGAAGCCAAGGAAGGCGTTACCATCGAGCGCGAAACCCAGACGCTGGCCACGATCACCATCCAGAATTACTTCCGCCTCTACCACAAACTGGCCGGCATGACCGGCACGGCGGAAACCGAAGCCAACGAATTTTTCGACATCTACAAACTCGGCGTGCTTGTCATCCCGACGAACAAACCCTGCGTCCGCAAGGACGCGAATGATTCCGTCTATAAGACCCGGCGCGAAAAATTCAACGCCGTCCTCAACGAAATCAAACACGTCCACGCCCAGGGCAGGCCGATTCTCGTCGGCACCATCTCCGTTGACGTCAGCGAACAACTCTCGCGCATGCTTCAGAAGGAGCGGCTCGTCCACTCCGTACTCAACGCCAAATATCACCAGCAGGAAGCAGAGATCGTCACCCGCGCAGGCCAGCGCGGAGCCATCACCATCGCCACCAACATGGCCGGTCGCGGCACGGACATCAAACTCGGTCCCGGCGTTGCCGATCTCGGCGGATTGCACGTCCTCGCCACCGAACGACACGAGGCACGTCGTATTGACCGCCAGTTGCGCGGACGCTGCGCGCGTCAGGGCGATCCCGGTTCGTCGCACTTCTACATCTCGCTCGAAGACGACCTCATGCGGTTGTTCGGTTCGGACCGCATCGTCAAATACATGGAGAAAATGGGCCTCGAAGAAGGCCAGGAACTGGAGGCCGGCCTCCTGAACCGTTCCATCGGCCAGGCGCAGAAGCGCGTCGAGCAGCACAATTTCCAGATCCGCAAACGCACGCTCGAATACGACGACGTGATGAACAAACAGCGCGAGGTCATCTACGGCTTCCGCAACGAAATCATCCGCGCGGAGGACGTCCGCGACCGCCTCATGGACATCATGGAGGAGGTCGTCATCCAGAAAGTCGCGGAATGCACCACCGCGGAATACGACACCAACGAGTGGAAGCTGCGCCAGCTTGCCGACTGGGTGAACCTGAACTTCCCGCTCGGAATGCCCGAGGCCGAAATCGTCAAGGCCGCCGAATCCGGAACGGAAACGCCCGTGGCAGGGTCGGTGTTCGACGGACTCAGTCCCGCGCAGTTTGGCGTATGCAATTTCATCAGCGACAGCATCCGCAAGGCGTACGATCTCAAGATCAGTTTTGAGGAGCCCGACAAGCTGGCGACCGTGGAGCGTTACACGATCCTCACGGCCATTGACCGCCTGTGGCAGGAACACCTCTACGAGATGGACAGCCTGCGTTACAGCATCGGCCTGCGGCAATTCGGCCAGCGCGATCCGCTCATCGAATACAAGGCAGAAGCGTTCAAGATGTTCGACGAATTGATGGTCCGCATCAAAAGCGAGATCTGCCATAACATCTTCCGCAGCGCCTCAAGCCTCATGGCGTTCGAGAACTTCCTCCGCAACATGCCGCAGCAGACCAAACACGACGCAACCAGCGCCTTCGGCCAGCCTCCCGGTCAGAACCAGCCGCGCGCCAGTGATGTCGTCAGTGAAGCCGCCGCCCAGGCCGCGGCGGAAAAAGCCAAGCCTGTCCGCACCGGCCCCAAGGTCGGCCGTAACGACCCGTGCCCCTGCGGCAGCGGAAAGAAATACAAGCAGTGCTGCGGACGGTAAGGCGATCCAATCGCGCTTCAAAATTCATTCCAAAGTCCGAATCCCGGGAGCCGGAATTCGGATTGCGACTTCCATGACGACGAACGTTTGCAGATCGTCCGGTTGTTCTCCGTGCCCGATGAATTTGATGAGCGGGCCGCGTTCTTTTGAATGGTCCAACGTCCGGCCTTCTTGGATCGGGCCGTCGAGACTGGCCGTTCGAGATTGTTGAGTAAAAGAGTTCATCCGTTGGGACAATCGTGTAGGCTTTCCGCATCAGATGACGACACTTCGACACTTGGGAAGAATGCTTTCCGTGGCACTGCTGTTTTACGGCGCGGTGCAACACACATTGGAAGCCGCGCCCGCGCCCGGCGTGGAGCGGTTCTACATCGGGACATTCACTTCGGCGGGCAGCCTGGGCATTTACCAGTCCAGTTTGAATCTGGGCACTGGAACGTT
>DAOLDN010000007.1:0-23660 GCA_035327385.1 Verrucomicrobiota bacterium
GCCGAGAAACAGTTTCTCCCAGTGCAGCGCCGACATCACGCGATCAACCGGCACGAGCCACTGCGGCATGCCGTAATCGAACGCGTAATCGGTGCGGAACGTGAATTCCTGATACAGATGCTGCAACCTGGTCAACACCGGAGTCGGGCGATAAAGCAATCCGCGGTCGGTGGGAATTCTTCCGATTTCGGGATTTCCTTCCGCAATGAACCGCAATGCCGGTTCTTTCGCGAACTCCCCTCCCTCGGGCACTTGATACGACAACGCCACGACTTCGTTGTCCAGGTACGGCGAGCGCATCGTCAATTGCGACTGCTCGACCGAGAGCCGCGAATGGTGATGCCACGGCACCTGTTTGAAAGCGATCAACGACAAACGCCGGCACGCCGCCTCGCGTTCATAAACAGCAGCGGCGGCATGACCCAGATTCAAGTAGTCCGCATTGAAGAGCGTAGGGTTCAGCGGCTGCGCCTTGAAGGCGACGTTGCTGCGGAGAATTTCAGACCCGTAATTGCCCGTCATCCGCACCGGCGCAATCTCGCGGGCCAGACGATTTGCGAACACCTCCACCGAACCCGTCACGTCCATCGCGCCATCGGACACATAAACGGATTTCTCAGCCAGCACGCCGAACTGGGCGAGGAACGTGTCGTTGACAGGAATCACCTGATGCGGCTGACCGCTGGCGCGAGCGACTCTGCGACCATAGGCCACATCCGTGCACTCGCGATACGGTCCGCCAAACGTATAGCACGGCAGCGTTCCGTGTTTGTGACCGCACGCCATGATCATCCGCCCATCAAGCCCGCCGGTCAGTGAAACACCGACCTGCTGGCGGCCCTGGAAATATTTCGGAACGATGCGCGAGAACGTTTCCTTGAGCTTCGCGTAAAACTCGTCTGCATTCAGGCGCGGCAATTGTTCCCAGGTTTCCTTTTGGAAATATGCTTCCTTACGGAGCAGCTTTCCTCCGGTGAACGTCCAGCACGACGCCGGCGGCAGCAATGAGACCCCAGCGAACAGCGAGCGATTTTGAAGTGCGCAACCAGCCGACGCGAATTCCGCCAAAGCAACGGGATCAATCCGCCGCGTCTCCGGCAGCACGCTCAAAAGTGACTTGGCTTCCGAACTGAAATAGAAGCCGCTCTGGCCCTGATGCAGGTAAATCCGGCTCAGTCCGTAACGGTCGTTGAACAGGATGACCTTGTCCTCGCGAAGGTCCACGATGACACCCGCGAACCAGCCATTCAGCGTTTCGATGAAGCGCGCCCCCTTTTCCTCATACAAATGCACGAGCCGCGTGGCAGTGTCGGCGTCGAACTGATGCCCGCGCGATTGCAGCTCGTTGCGTTCGCTCGCATCACCAAAATGTTCACCGGTGAAGATCAGGCAGACGTCGCGCGTCTCGTTCCAGACCGGCATGCAGTCGGCATACGAGCCTTCGTGCAACGCCCAGCCGAGCCAGACGCCGCGCGATTCGTCCACGTGTTTGCCCGTGGTGTAAAAGCTTTCGTGCTCCATGACACGCGCCATCGTTTGGATGCGGCGCGCGTTGTCGCGGTTGGAGGCGTCTCCAATGATTCCTGTGATTCCAGGCATGATTACAGCACAGCCATCAGGCGGTGCGGTGGGGATTTTTGAAAGTGGAGCCGGCGGGAGGAATTGAACACTCCATCTGCCAAATACAATTTGGCTGCTCTGACGTTAAGCTACACCGGCGTTCGAGCGGGCAATCGTCTAACAGAATCAACTGCGCGTTGTCCATCGGGAAATCGTTGCAGATCGTTTTCAATGGGCCGCGGCGGCCTCAGGTTCGGATTCGGTCTGCTTTGGGACGCTTTTCTCAAGCATCTTCAGCCGCCACGCCTGCAACGTCGTTTCGATTTTCCTCGGCAACAAACGTCGCAAACCGAGATGCAGATTCAATGCCAGAGCAAGGCGTCCTTTCAAAGTAAGTGGAATGTAATATCGCGGCAGCAGCACCTGCTCGAAACCATTGCGCCGTTTGAACTCGGTCAACGGACCGTCGGCAGCCTTTCCATAGATATATTGGCCGTAAATGAAGTGTGTCAGCCCCTTTTCCACCGCGATCTCGACAGCCTTGGCGAGCAGCGCGTTCGCGGGACGCTTGTCGTAATGTTTGTTCTCGGAGATGATCTGCATGATGGTGACTGTCCTGCCGACGTACACCATCTTGATCACACCGATCAATTCCTCGCCATGGAACGCGCCGATCCATTCGCACGTTTCCAGATACGACGCGTTTTCGCGTTTCACTGTCTCGACGTCCTTGCCGTAATGCCAGAACTTGCGTCCCTGGCGGATGGGCGTCTCGTCGTAAATCCGTTTCAAAGCGGCTGCCACCGAATCATCGAACTCGATGATGCGTGTCGTGACACCGCGACGGCCCGCGCGACGGACGTTCTTGCGCGTCTCCTGCGGCAAACGTTTCTCCCACCATTCATCGAACGTAGTGAGGGGGATCACGGCGAGGTTCTCCCATTCCATCCGATGATTGAACTTCGGCTTCGTGTCGGGAAGTTTCTGCGCGAACGTCAGGATGTCCGCCTTCAATCCCTGTTCCTTGATGGCAGTGACGAGAGCCGCCGGGTCTTCGACCGTCGCCGGACGCCAATGCTCGTCGTGGATCGAAGCCATCTTGAGCCAGCGACCTTCCGAGATGATCGTGTGCGCACCCGACACCGCGCAACGCAGCTTGTGGATCACGCCTTTGATGCTGACTTCTGCAAAGTTCTGTTCCATACGCTTAAATCAATGTCCCGCACAACTGCAGCCGCACGCCTCGTGCTTCGCGACGCGTTGAAGCTGCGAATACGTCGCCAGTTTCAATCCGCCAAACGTCTGCTTGAAACTGTCGCTCATCAAGAACTGCTGCTCGCTCTCCTTCTCCGGATGCGTCATCAGTTCCACAGAAGTTTCGCCGGCCAGTTTCGTCACGCGTGGAAGGCGGTCGTTGCGGAGGCATTGTTCCAGGGAAAAGAAATATTCCGTGGAAACGTGCCTCGCTTCCAGTTTGCCGTCCACCCAACTGCGATACGCACGATTCAAAATGCTTTTCTCGCCCGGCCAGAACGAAAAGCTGCGGCGCACCTTCTGGTCGGCGGGAATGATTTCATCCCAGAGCATGTTCGCGCAAAGATGCATGTGCTGGTGACCGTCGAAATGGGACGGCGCCATTCCATACAGCCTGCAAAATTCGTCCACCTGCGACTGGAAAACCATCTTGAACGCGCCGCGCAACCACGGATTGTAGAGCAACTGCGCGTAGCGTCCGCGTTTCAGAAACTTTCGCACACGCTCATGCGCCTCGGAAATCACCGGCACACAGTTTCCGCCGGTGAACGTCTGGTTCAGGTTGACGTGCAGGCCGGTGTCCACTCCAAGCGTCTTCGCCAGTTTCGCGGCGCGTTCGGAGTCCTCCATGAACACCATCGCACTGACCGACGTGATGCGGCCTGCCTCGAAACACGCGGCGGCGGCGTCCGTGGCGCTCTTCCATCCGCCCCAGTCATCGGCATTGATGATGAGCAGACCAGCGCTGTCCGTTGACGCGGGCTTTTCCATCTCCTGCGTTGGCGATGCGAGCGTCAAAGCGTTTGCGTTGCGTGTTCAGGGCTGGCAGCAACGGTCTTCTTGCGCAGGAAAAAACCTTTGAGCCGCTGCATCTGTTCGCGACGTTGGAATTCCACCAGTTCGCGCGACACCGGACGTTCGATGCGTTTCAGCGCAGACCACACGTACCCCCGCCACAGCGCAAAACCACCGAAGAAATACGGCGGGCGCGTCATCTGGTATGCGGACCTGAACGTCTGCCACAGGAACGACCGGCCCATCGTGTAATCCTTCTGGCCAAGCTTGAACCGCACATTGAAACCGCCGTGCAACGCCGTGCCCATTGGCCGGTGATGCATGAGCGATTTCTCGGGAAACGTTCTCGTCTGCCAGCCTTTCATACGCGCCGTCAACACCGCCACCACGTCAATGCCTCCGCCTTTCAACGGCGTGTAACCGCCGATCGCATCCCAACATTCCTTGCGGAACAACTGGCACGCGCCCGAAACGTGTTCGACGCTGCTGAAGCGGAAATCGTATGTGCCCTTCCCTTCATTGAACGGCGCGCCGGCGACGCCCAATTTCGGATTCGACGCAAACTTGTTCATCAGGAACTCGAACAGATCACTCTCGAACGACATGTCCGCATCGAGATTTCCAAGAACGTCGTAGCTGACATCTTTCGCGCGTTCCAGGCCCGCCTTGAAACATGTCACCTTGCCGCCGAAATGGCGCTCCTTGCGTTCCGGCATCCGCAACAATTCGATCCAGTCGTGCTGCGCCGCGTAGCGTTTCACGATTTCATCCGTGCGGTCGGTCGAACCGTCGCTGACAATCACCCACCGTTCGGGCCGGTGCGTCTGCGCCACCATGGATTTGATCGTCAGTTCGATGTAATCCTCCTCGTTGCGTGCCGGAGTGATCAGGACATAACGAACCGCGCTGCGTTGGGTCGTGCTCATTTGCTTTTGACGAGAGAGTTTCTAACGCGCGCCGCCACGCGACTGAGAAACGGATTGCGGTCCACGTGATTATCCCTGAACTCGGAAAGATGACGCCGAACAAAAACGCCCGCGCGCCAGGTAAATGAATGGCCGGTTGCTGCGGCACGAGCTGGCGCTTGCTGGCGTTGAATGGTCACTTCCACAGACTGGCCGGGATTCAACTCCACACGAACGACGAGTTCAGTGCCCACACGGTCGGTCTTTGCTGACGCGCCCTTGACGACGATTGACACCGAGGCGTCGGCGTCCGCATGGCGTTGATACAGGGCGTAGCGCCGGGGTTCGGTCGAATCGTTGTGCAGATGAAAGCGGTCGGTGTAAAAGCGGACTTGAAACTCTCCGTTTTCCCCGCGCCTAATCCAGCACGCCTGCGAGCAGATTGCGGAAAGGTTCGTCCACTCTAGCCTCGGCTCAATTGCGTTCAACGTACGGACGATCCGTTCCAGCGCGGCATAGCCGTCGCTGAAAAAGCCATGGTGCTCCACCAGCAACGCCGGCTTGCCGAGGAACAGGTCCAGCGTCAGCCCGACGATATCCTGCGGATAACGGCGCACGAACAATGGAAATCCGTGAAACCGCGTGACGGCAACATCGAGCAAGTCGCGCAATTGCAGCCCGCCGCCGTCTGCGTCCACCGGACGGCCTGTGCTGTTCACCGCCGCCAGATAACCGCTTGATTTCAGCGCGCCGACCGCTTCAGTCGAAAATTTCCCCTGCGGAAACACCATGACATCGTCGAACCCAATCGCCGTCAGGTCGCGGTGCATCGCCATGCGATGCAAACCTTCGGCTGCCTGCGCATCGAGAAAATTCCGGTCATGTGACGCAAACTCAGCGCCCGTGTGATCGCAACCGTGAACGCACAACGAGAAATGTTTTGGAAACCGCTTGAACAATTCCACCACGCGGCGGTCGCTGCGGCGGCAATTCCATGGGATGAACGCAATACAAGTGCTGAAACGCTCGCGCTGCATGAGCTTCAGCATCGCTTCGTATTCCATGAAACCGTAGCGCGGCGTCAGCAGCGGATCGTCAATGATCAGGCAGGCGCGCGGTGATTCGTTGTGCCAGAAACGGTCGCCGCCCGCACGGCGCAGAAACATCAACAACGGAACGACCCGCGTGAAATATCCGGCCATCGGAGCGCGACCAATTGGGGAATCATCGAGATCGGCTACATCTTCAATGGCGGACAACATCAGTTCAGCATGACCACACTTGCCAACAACCAACGACGGTTTGCCACCGATCTCCATCAACGCGGAAAAGCCTTCGCTTGCTTTCTCTAAAAAAACACGGTCGCCATCGCGCGATGTCGCGCCAAAAGAAAGACCGGACAATTGGCGCGTGATGTCGGCGCGGTCCGCTCCAATGCTGATTCCTGCTTCACCGGACGAGACTGCTTGTACGCTCGAACAACCTCCACCCGTCAGTTCCTTCAGCAACCTGTTGTCCGCGGCGTTGTCTTGAAAGCCGAACACGAAACAATTGGCAACCCGGCTCGTCAACGACGCAATCCAGTCAACAAGTGAACCGTTTGCAGGAATCGCCTGAGACAGCGTGGCAGCGCGAACGATGACATTCGCCTTCGATGGAATCTGCTTTTCCAGACCGGCGCGAGCTGCTTCCAACGCGACAAATCTCGCGACACCGCCCATCAATTCGACGACCTTGGCGGCGTTCAACTCGGATTGCGTCCGCTGCGCTCCGTGAAGGACGATCACGACACCAGACGACGAGCCATCCTCAACAGTTGGAACTGTTGCGGGCTTTGAAATCTGTTGTTCAGCAACCGTCATGAAATCTTGAAAACCAAGCTCAATCAGCCTTCCGCTGCGACAGCGCAAAGATGAAATCCGCGAACTGGCCGACGGTTTCAGGTTTTGGCAGGTCGTTATTCGGCGCGTTCAATTCACCGACGAGGTTCAGCGAGAGTCCCGCCTCGGTCGCCAGCAGTTCCTCGAGAGCGACGACGAAATTGACGAATCCCATCGAGTCAAGTACCGCACCCTGGCCGAGCAGCACAGTGCCTGCCTCCCTGGCCACGGCGTTTTCCTCCAACAACAATTCGTTCACGCGGTCTATCGCCTGAAAGACAATCCGTTCGATTTGATTTTTGTCCGCCATGTTGTTCGTGGTCGTTCTATGGGTGTTGTTATTTGTCCGCGGTTTGTTCAGCGAGATTGATCTCGAACAGATTCCCGGTCGCGGCCGTGTTGTTCAAAGCGGTCAGAAATCTTCGCGCCACCTCCACCGCCGTCAACGGCGGCGTCAGATCAAACGCGAGATTCGTTTGGTCCGTCAGCATGCGCGGCGGACGGGCGATGAGAAACTTGAGATCGCGAAATTCCAGGGCCAGCACGCGCATCAATCCTTCGAGCGCGGACTTGGCGGCGACGTAGTGCGCAAACTGCGGCTTGGGCTCGGTGGTAAAAATCGTCGAAACCAGCACCACCACGCCGCCCTTGTTCATCAGCGGTATCAATTCGCGGAACAGCGTCACCGTGGCCGCTACCGATTGATTGAGAAACTGCATGAACTCCACGCTGTCCTGCTCCAGAAAACTTTTCGCGCCGATCTGCGGAAATGCGTTGCTGATGAGGATGTCAATCTTCGTGTTGTTACCGAGGATTTCGGCGCTGATGTTCCGGCAATCTTCGGCGCGTGAAACGTCGCCAGCGCACAGAACGACTCGTGGATTGCGCTCGCGTAATTCGGATGCCAACGCTTCGGCTTCATCGCGGTTCGTGCGGTAGTTGAGCATCAGTTCCGCGCCTTGTAATGCCAGCGCCTTCGCCAGCACAGCGCCAAAGCCGCGCGTTGCGCCGGAGATGAAAACCGTCCGTCCCTTCAATACTTCCGAGCAACCGACTCCGGCTTCGACATCGCTCATCGAGTAATTCACCGGACGCGGTCTTTGAAACGCGGACAACGCGAAAGTCTTGATGCCCGTGCCGTGGCCTGAAATCGCGACGCGGTTCAGACGCGCATCGTGCTTTGTTGTCGTGACCTCGAAACAAAAATCGTTTTCGTTCGCGGCTGCCGGCTCGAACTCGAATTCAAAACCGGAATACAACGCCTGTCGCCCCGGCAGTTCCATGCCGATGAAATAGCTCGAGCCGAGAATCGCATTGAGTTGATTGTCCGGCATCTGGCCGTCGGCCAAACCCAACGCGAGGAGCGATTGTGAATCGGACAACGTCATCGAATAATTGAATGTCCTCGCCTGCCACTGCGGCAACGCAGACTGAATTGCAGCGTCCACCGCTGTCGCACGCGGAGCGAATGACGCGCGCGGATCAAAATGTTTTCCGTTGGTCACGGCTGGATTCCATTCCACCCACGAGAACGTAAAGCCGGACTGGACCACCGCGCCCTTGATGAACTGAACCTTCACCTGATTGCCCGCTTCGCTGATGCGACAATCGTATTCTTCGCCCTCGAACAGCGGCTTCCCGAACTGGCCCTTGAGCGACACAAGCTGGAAGCGGCGGCCATCAGCCCATTTCGCGATCCCCAGCACCACGGCGCACATTCCATAGACTACCGGTTTGCCAAACTGCGTCGTTCTCGCGTAGGCGGCGTCCGTGTGCAGCGGATTGCGGTCGTGCGACAGCCGGCCAAACGCCTTCACCTGTTCGGCGCTGATTTTCATTTTGCGGGCGTTGAACCCGGCTTTGAGTCAGTTCCGGCGGTCTTGACCGGCGGCTTGATCGGGGCCAGCCCGCGGATGAATTCCTCGATGGTCTGCGCCTTCGACAACGGCACAGTCACGCGTGCTGAAGGTTTTGCGGATTCGTTGGCGACAAACACTTTTGCAGCGACGTCTTTTGTGATGACCGACAGCGGCCCGATGACCGAACCCTCACCGATGCGCAACGTCTTGCCTGCGACCGTGGCGATCACGGCGTTGGCTCCGATGAAGGCGTCCTTCTCGATGATGACCTTTCCGGGTCCGCGTGTGTGCGCCAGGATCACGGTCCGCAAACTGATCTGCACGCCGTCCTGGATTTCCACGGCTTCGGGAAATTCGTTCTCGATGTAAACCTCGTCGCCGATAAAAACGTTCGTGCCGACTTTCACTCCGCGAAGCCGGTGCAGGAACGGTCGCAATCCACGCGAGCCGGGCAGCGTCCGCGCCAGCGAGTGGAACAGGCGATTGAGCGTTCTTCGGAAAATGGACTTGTTCATCTGCTCAGGCGCAAACCACGTTCACATGGGCCGGCGCGGACGGCGGGTCAGACAGCGAAACGCGGAACACGCCGTTGTCGCGTTGCAGTTTCGGCTGGTTGGAAAACCACTTCTCGCACGGCTTGTTCTTCGGCGTCGGGACGTATTCCGCGTAAAGCTCGCCGCAACCCGCATCCTGCGCATGACGCGCCACGATGTTGAGCATTGTCTCCTCCACACCACGGCCCATCACACGACAACTCAACAAAAAATCCTGAAGCCTTCCGCGTCCACCTTCATTCACAAAGCTGCCGATGCCGCACAATCCGTAGTCGCCAAATTTGTCCGCAACACGGAACGTCCACAGCCGATGGCCTTCCTGCCGCGACCAGGCGAGCAGTTCGGCGGCTGTCATTCGGCGCGTGCTGAGGTTCATCTGGTTTGTCTTGTTGAACAACTGGGCGGCGCGATCGAGGTTGGCTTCGTTCAACGTCTCGGAAACCACGCGCAGTTCCAGCAGTTTCAGCCAGTCTTCGAGCGATTGTCCCTGCGACTTCAGCTCCGAACGCTGGCGGTCGGCGACATACATCGTCGTGCGGGCGCGGTCTTCAGCGCTGATGACGGGATTGTCAAAGCATCGAAGCCCGGCGAGAAACGACGGATAATCCATCGGGTCGGCGGGCAGATCGGGAACGAACACCTGCGGCAACGTCTCGCGCACGCGGGCGCGCTCGAACGGGCTGTCATCGAGAAACACCGCAGAATCGAGACCGAGATTCAGTTCGGCCATCAACTCGGTGATGTTCTGCGCCTTGTCGTTCCAGTTGATTTTCCAGCCTGCGAAATTCTCCTGCTTGAGCTGCATCTCGGGATGGCGCTTGATGGCATCCAACGCCACGGATTCCTCGTTCTTGCTGACGATGGCAAGGACGACACCGCGATTGGTGAGACGTTTGAGGCTGCGTTGAAAATCCGCGAACGCCTCGCCGACGGGATCATGTCCACCGATCTTCAACTTTTCCCAGCCGTCATCGCCGACGATTCCGCCCCAGAGCGTGTTGTCCAGATCGAGGATCAAAACTTTTTTGTTGCGACCGTTGATGCCGTCGAGCGCGGACAAAATGTCCAATGCCGCCTCGCGAAAAACCGACGGCTGAAACGGCGTCTTGGACAGGTACCAAAGCTTTGAACTGTAGGCCGCCGCGCCCGCCGCTGAAATCCAGCGTTGCGCGTCGAGCAGAACGATGCGGCGATCAGACTGGAATTGCTCCGCCAGTCGCAGATTCATCCGCATGAGAGCGTTGGCGACTCCGATGTTGCCTGCCATGTCTAGCGCGCCAAGTCCGCGTCCGACGCCGGGGGCGACAAACGTGGAGGCAACAATCGTGCGGACATTGTCCGGCACGCGCTTGACGAGTTGAACAAATGCATCAACGTCCGCAAGCAGATCGTCCGTTGAAAATTCTTCGCACGCCAGAACGCGCTGGAAAGTTGGAACTGCAATCTGCGGCAGCGCCCACAGCACCACCGCGTCACAAGGCTCGCTCCAGAATTCCGCGCTGGAATCCAGCAACAGTTGCGTCGTCTGGCCAAACGGTGCTTCAACGCATTTTGCGCCAGGCGCGGGACAATTCTTTTGCAACAGGACCGCGAGGTTCTGGGCATTGAAATCCGAGATCAGTCCGATGCGATAAGGTTGCTTCGACACGACAGGTTTGACCGTGGAAAACCGTTGATGTCCGTCCGGGCTTAAGCCACCGCGACTACCGCGCGTCCGGGTTTTGCGGCGGCGTGCTGGTATTGCTCCAACGTGGCCAGTGCAGCGAACATCGTGGCCTGCCCCCAGTGCATGGTCGGGGTCTTGTTCGTAATGAACGGATACTTGCGGTAGTAAAAATGGCCGTCGGCGTCCTGCATGTTGTTGATCGTCCATTGGGCGACCTTTTCCGCAGTCTCGACGCTTTTTGGATGATAACGGCGGAGATTGATCAACGTCTGGATTCCCTGCGAGCAGCATTGGATGTCCAGCGGACGCATTTTCTTGTCGTAATAGTGCGGTGTGCCGTCGTCACCAAAGAATGTCTCGACGAAAAACTTGTAGCCGCGACGGAGATTCTCGTTGTAGTCCGTGTCGCCCGAGTAACGTTCGTAGAGGTCCAACGCTTCGAGCACGTAACCGGTGTGGAACGAGTCCACCCATTTGAACTGAGGTCCGACGCCGTAATACCACGCGCCGTTCGGCAGTTGATGGCGCACGGTCCAGCGAACAGCAAGGCGGCCCATGCGGGCGAATTGTTCATTGGGACGATGATGATTTTGCCGCGCAAGGAGGCTCGCGCCGATCATGCTGGAATTGTGGACGAAGTGCGTCGCTCCGGGGTAGTAGTGGAGATAGACACCGTCCTCGACTTCGTCGTGACCGAGTTCCTGCGTGATGAATTCGCAAATGCTCTGAGCGATGTCGAGATGGCTCCAGTCGCCGGTCGCTTCGTATGCATCGAGAAACGCGTGGCCAATCAATCCGGTCCAAACAATCGTCGGCGTGCCTTTTGGAATGCTCCCCGCGCGATGCTGATAATCGAAGTGGTTGCCCCAGCAGCTTCCGCGAAAGCCCGGGCTGCGATGTTCCGCGAGCCATTTCAGGCAGAACTTCATCCGTTCGAGATATTCCGGCTTGGCGTGGGTTTGATACAGCTTCAGGTAACCCTGCGCGAAGAATCCCATTCCCTTGCTGCTCATCGCCGGCTTGATGCCGAGCAATGGACGCAGGTTGATGGGGAAACGTCGCACGCCCTGTTGCCAGACCTGCTTGAGAAACGGATGACCGAAGGTCAGAACGCGAGCGTATGGCGACGCCAGCCCGTCAAAGGTGTCGTACGCCTTCCAGTCCGCGCGCTCAACCCAGCGTTCAAGCCGGACCAGCGACTCGTGAATGTTCCGCGGTTGCATCGTGCTGAATTCCCTTGAGTTGAAGCGAAGCGTAGGCCGCGACGAGGTTGCGGCTGACGACCGACCATTGAAGTTCCTTTTCGACGCGCTGACGACCATAGCGGCCCATCTGTTCGCGACGCGCGGGGTCGTCCATCAATTCCGCAGTGGCTTTTGCAAACGCGAGTTCGTCGTTGGGCTGAACATACACGGCGGCATCGCGCGCCGAGTAGCGAGTCTCCTTGAGGTCGAACGTGACGATTGGCTTTCCGCAAGCCATGTATTCCATGACCTTGATCCACGTGGAGACATCGTTCAACGGACTCGACGGATCGGGGTCCATGCAAATGTCGGCGGCGGCAAGGTTCGATTGGAGATCCTCGTCAGAAATCCAGCCTGTCAGTTCGACGAATTTTTCCAGCTTCAACGAACGGGACAGTTCGCGGAGGTCCTCAAGCGAATCGCCGCTGCCCATGATGACGCAGTAGAAATCCTCGCGTTTGAGGTCGTACACGAGATGTTTCAACGCGCGCAGCAGGTAATCCACGCCGTCCTGCGGATTGAGGCTGCCGATATAGACGAGGATTGTCTTGTTCATCGCCCGCAACCTTGCGCTGGGTGTGGCCACCTGCATGCGTTTCTGATTGGGGCCGTTGCGAACGACGAAAATTGAGTCCACCTTGCGCCCGCCACGTTCGATTTGGATCTGCTTGTAGGATTCGTTGGTGGCGATGGTGACGTTCGCGAGCTTGAGATTTCCCCATTCGACCCATTGCAACACTGTGGCAAACAAATCGTGTTTGGCGCCGTAACGCGAGCGATAGAGTTCAGGGCAAAGGTCGTGATGATCGAAGATGAATTTCTTGCCGACCAATCGCCACGGCAATGCGGCAGCCCAGAGCGTGTCCGGCGGGTTGTGAGCGTGGATGACATCGAATCCATGCTTGAACGCGACGTAAACGCTCATCACAAAACAACCTGTCGTGAAATAGACGTATTCGGCGACGTAACCGATGAGCGACTTGATCTTGAGCCAGACGCGCTCAAGGAACGATGGGTTCTCAGACGGCGTTTTCTGGAACAGTTCGAGTCGCGGCAGGCGATAGACTTGCACGCCCTTGACGATTTCAGAGCGTGTCTGCCCGCGTTTGCGCAGGCCGATAACCGTCACCGAATAACCGGCATCGGTCAACGCGTCGGCTTCGTTCTTGACGCGCGTATCGTTCGGATACGCGTTCTCGACGAACATCAAAACTTTACCAGCAGATGCCTTCATAATTTGCGGGCGTTCCGTTCAGTTGCGGTGTGAGTCGGACCAGGTCAATGACCACGCGATCACCGGCATGCTTCTGCACCTGTTCGGCAAATTGCGCGCCCTTCTTGGAAACGACGATCACTTCGCTACCTTCGACCACTTCCTGCACCGTGCCGCACATGAGCGACGAAATGTGAGGGATGGTCTGCTCGATGTAACGTCGGTTGGCGCCGTAGATTTTCGCCAGTGACACTTCCTCGTCGTAAATCTTCACCTTGTAGCCCTTGCCGATGAGCGATTCGATGAGCGTGACGATGGGGCTTTCGCGCAGATCGTCCGTGCCTGCCTTGAAACTGAGACCGAGCACGCCAACGCTCATCTTGCCAGTGCGACGGACCATGTTGAATGCGATGTCCACCTGCTTGCGATTGCTTTCCAGAAGCGAGTTCAACATCGGCGAATCAAGGTCCAGTTGCTTCGCCTTGTGCAGGATGGCGCGCAAGTCCTTCGGCAAACACGAGCCGCCGAATGCGAATCCGGGCTTCATGTAATACGGCGAAAGGTTCAACTTGTCGTCCTTGCAGAGGATCTGCATCACGCGATGGCTGTCCACGCCGACGTGTTTGCTGAGGTTGCCGATCTCGTTTGCAAAACAGACCTTCACGGCGTGAAAGGCGTTGCAGGCGTATTTGATCATCTCCGCTTCGCGGATGCTGGTGTGTTCGAGCGGGGCTTTGACCTTGGTGTAAAGCTGGGCGACGAGATCGCCCGCACGCTGGTCGCGCGAACCGATGACGGTGAACGGAGGCTCTGCGAAATCCTTCACAGCGGTCGTCTCGCGCATGAACTCAGGATTCATGCAGACACCAAAATCACGTCCGCAGACCTTTCCAGATTTTTCTTCCAACGCCGGAATGATCGTCTGTTCGACGGTGCCGGGCAGGACGGTGCTGCGGATGTTGATGACGACGTAATCGGGAGACTTGGCAAGCAACGCGGCGATGTCGCCGAGCACGCGCAACATCTGGTTGAGGCCCAGGCTGCCGTTCTCGTTGCTGGGCGTGCCGACACAGACGAGATTCACATCGCCCAGCGCGGACGGTTTTGACGCGGCCCGCAAACGACCTGCCTTGACTCCACGCTGGATGAGTTCCTCCAGACCAGGCTCGATGATGGGGCTGCGACCGGAGTTGACGAGGGATGTCTTGGTCTCGTCGAGATCAATCCCCGTGACGTCGTGTCCGTGATCCGCAAGACACGCTGCGGTGACACAACCGACATAGCCCATTCCAAAAACAGTGACTTTCACAATGCTAAATACGTTTCAACACCTTGTTTGACTGCGCGATGACCGGCGATGTGCGGACTCCGTCCCCGTCAATTCGCAGGTGTGCGATTGACTGGCGCGAAAGGCGCACGGATTGCGCATAAAAATTTCGGACTGCACGGAACGACTTGAAACCACTGCCTCATCTCCAAGCAACCTTGGTACCACAGGGTTATGGTTACAGTTCCGGCGAAAGCATTTTCGGTACGTGTCGCTTGCATTTGTTGAGCACCACTGCGGCGTTGGCGCGCGCCTCTTCGAGCAACACGCTTGCATCGTGGGCCGTTTGTTGCGGTGTTTTCTCGGCCTCAAGCACGAGCAGGACCTTGTCCATGCTGCCCGCCAAACGCGGCGTGGCGCTGGTTGGCGTCACGGGCGGCATGTCAAAAACCACGTAATCGTAGTCGCTGGCCTTCAATTCCGGCATGAATTTGTTGAATTGGGAGGGAACCATCAGGCTTTCGGAATTGTCCGCCGATTCGTCACCGGGGTCCAAAGTGTTGGACGCTTGGGAAGGCGCACCAGAATCGGGCAGGCGGATTCCCGATCCGGACGCGGAGGTTAAAATGGTTTCCTGACGCAAATTGGGTTTTCCCTTGTAAAAAGTGGTGGTTTCGCCCGTGGTGGAATTCATGTCCACAAGCAGCACGTTACCGTCACCGGTTTTGGACAGTGCGGCGGCCAGACCGGTGGATAGAGTGCTGGTGCCAGCGCCCGGCCCGCAACTGGTGACACCGATCAGTTTGGGTTTGTGGGTCACGGCGTTGACTTCGAAATTGGTGATGAGGCGTTCCCGCAAACCCTCCGTGTAGAGGCGGAGGTGGTGATTTGAATCCCAGGCAGGAAGCCGATGCGCTACGGCGGACGCCGAGGGTTTGCCATTTGTTGACCTGCCGGGCAGGAGGTTGTGAAGTGACACGGATGGCAGCAGCTTGAATCCTCCTCCGTTCCAGCCCGTGTGCGGGATGGTCAGGAACAGCGGCAGGCGGATGTTGCGCCGGACATCCGCAGAGCGCTTGATGGTGCGGTCCAGAACGTAGTCAAAAAGGATGGCGATTCCGAATCCCAGCGCGACGAAGCCGCCCAGAATCATTTTCATCAATTTCTGAAGCTTCCTGTTGGTGGGAAAGGGCGGCGTGGGTTTTTCGACGACATTGATGCCGGTGACGCGATTGCCGCCAAGCATGGCGGAGCGGGCCTTGTCGAGGTTGGCGGCGACGTGATCGAAGTTGCGCAGTTCCTGTATGCGCTCGCGCTCCAATTCTTTGATGCGCGGCTCGACATCGAGCAGCCCCAGCACCTCGGCTTTCAATCCGGCGAGAAGGTTTTCGTGACCTTTGATCTTGGCTGCCAGCGCGCGTATCTTGGCCTGTTCCGCGCCGAGGTCGGTGCCGGCGGCGGTGTGTTCGTTCAAAATCAGGCCGGGGTGCTCGGTTTCCAGTTCCGTCTTTGCCTTTTTTAATTCGTCCATGCTCTGACGGATGGCCTGTACCTGCGGGTGCGCCTCCTTGTATCCTTGGACGACCAGCTCCCGCTCCCGTTTGCGCAGTTCGTTGAGTCCGGCCAGGACGTTGGCGTAATATTCGAGTTTCTCCGCCGGAATCATGGCGTCCGCCACGGAGGTGTCATTGGTGAGAACGGAATCCGCCAGCGTGGCGTTCAAGGTGTACAACTGGGATTTGGAATCCAGCAATTCCTCGGTCAGTTTCTGGATTTGCTTGGCGTACGCTATCTTGGCGTCATCTATGGAAATGACCACTTTCGATTCGCTCAACACCTTTTTGATCTCTTCCTCGGTTTGGGCGAGTTGCTTGCGGATTTGCACGAGTTGTTCCGAGTAGTGTTGCTCATCGAACTCGGTGGCCATGCGCACCTCGCGGTGCTTGAGAAGGTAGGCTTTGATGATTTCTTCGAGCACCGGTTGCACGACCGCGCTGTCCGGGTGGTAGAAATAGATGTACATCACATCGCTGCGCCGTGGTGCATGCACAGAGATGCCCGCGCGGACCATGCCTGCGGCGTCCATCACGTTGTTGCCGCCTTCCTTGAATGCGAGGATTTTTTCCGGCCCGATGGCCTGCGCAACATCATGCGCGAGGTCCATGCTCGTGAGGATTTCCGTTTCAGCGATCAGAACGCTCTCACTGCCCGGATTGATGACCGCCGTGCCCGGCTCGTCCACAGGGGCCAGTTCCTTGCGATCAACGATGTAGCGGACCACGAGTTTGGTTTGTGAGGAATAGACAGGCTTGGTCACCGATCTCGCGATGATGACGCCGATGACCCCCAGGCAGATGCAGACCAGAATGATGACCTTGTGCCGGAACAAGGTGAAGTACACATCGTCCAAGCCAATCCCGGTTGAAGGTTGGCCGGCTGTCTGACTGGAATGTGGTTTGGCTTTCATTCCACCAACGCGACGGTCACAATTGCGCGCCTTTTAAGACGCGTGTCATCATGCCTCCGGTTTTTAACGATATTCAAACCGTGAATCGCCACGCCACAAGCCCTATCACAATGAATTGTGTGGCGCAAGCTGCCCCTCTTGATGTGCGTTGAATGCACGGCAATTAACCGCGCGACGCCAGCCCGGAGGTTGGCGTGACTGGCGTTCATGGTGCAGACAGCCTGCGACGGCAGGATTAACTCGCCGCAAGACTGTGCAATGGACGGGCAGGGTTGCCGGCGACAATGGTGCCGGCGGGAACGTCCTTGGTGACGACCGCTCCCGCCCCCACGATGGCGCGTTCGCCGACTGTGACACCGCAAAGAATGGTCGCATTGGAACCGATGGACGCCCCGCGTTTGACGGTCGTGGGCACGCAGGCCCAATCCGCCTCGGTTTGCAGCTTGCCATCGGCGGCCGTGGCCCTCGGAAACCGGTCGTTGATGAACATGACTCCGTGGCCGATGAATACCTCCTCCTCCAGTTCCACACCTTCACAGAGGAAGCTGTGGCTGGAGATCTTGCAGCGACTGCCGACGCGGGCACCTTTCTGGATTTCAACAAAGGTGCCGATTTTGACATCGTCGCCGATCACGCAACCGTAAAGATTGGTGAAGGCATACACCTTCACGCGTTGACCCATTTTTACGTCGGCAGCGATGCGCTGGTAGAGCTGGTCGCCGTTGTTCATGCGGCAATGAGTTCGGGACGCACGGGCTGGGCGTGCTTGCCGTTTGACGCGCCGTTTCCATTGAGCGCGTGGCCGTTTGCCTTGCCGTTGCCGTTGACATGGCCGTTGGTTTCTTCGATCGGACGAGCATGGCCGTTAATGCCGATGCGTTCGTCCGCTGCCACCGACAACGCCACACCCTGGCGCTGCAGGGAAAGGTTGGCCGCTTCCAGAATCCGCACAACCTCCAGTCCCTTGCGTCCGCAGGCGATCGGCGCACGACCCTCGCGGATGCACTCGAGAAAGTGCTGACATTCCAGCTTCAGTGGCTCGTCCTGCTTGATGTAGGGAACGTAGGAGTCGCCGTAGTGATACGAATAATTGAACTCGGCGAAGGTGTCGTAGTGTGGCAGCACTTCCACGCGGGCGTCGTAAATCTTCAGTTTTTCCAGCGGCTCGGTGTCATCATAGACGATCATCCGCTTGGAACCCACGACAGTCATTTGGCGGACTTTCTTCGGGTCGAGCCAACTGTTTTGGATGATGGCGCAGCAGTTTCTGCGAAAACTCAAATACATGGTGGTCACATCCTCAATGCCGCGTGTGACGTGGCAGCTTCCCTGGCAGGAAACAGTCTGGGGCTGGTCTTCCAGGAGGTGGAGGATGATGGAGATGTCGTGTGGCGCGAGGTCCCAAGCCACGTTGATGTCCTTCTGAAACAAACCGAGGTTCAGGCGGCGGGCTGTGATGTATTGGATCTCGCCGATGTCGCCGGAATCAATGATTTCCTTCATGCGATGCACGGCGGGCGAGAACAAGAACGTGTGCCCCACCATCAGGATCAATCCCTTGCTGTCGGCGATGGCAACAAGTTCCTCGGCCTCGGCCGCAGTGCGGGCGATGGGTTTCTCGACAAAAACATGTTTGCCGGCCATCAGGCATGCCTTGGCCATGCTGTAATGGAAACGCACAGGCGTCGCCACCACCACGGCGTTGATTTCCCGGTCATTGATCACGTCCTCAAACCGCGTGCTGGTGGGCACGCCGGGATGCAGCTTGGACATGTGCTTGAGGCGTTGCTCGTTGGCATCGCAAATCAGTGTGACCTGACAATCCGGTTGTTGACGCATGTTGCGGATGAGGTTGGGTCCCCAATATCCGCAACCAACGACGCCGACTTTGATGGTGTTGCTCATAAAATGTTCCTGCTGATTTTACACGTTTGAATGGGCCGGTTCAGTCATCCGCACAGGCGGCGTCACCGACTCTGACCGGTGCGCTGCCGCCTGCCTGTTTTTTTTCCTGCGCTCAATCACATCACCGCATTGGGTGCATAGAGCCGGAATGGTCTTGAAAAGAATCTTCAAATCCAACCACAGGCTCGCCCGCTGCGAGTAATCAATGTCCATGTGGATCATCTGGTTGAAGGTCGTGCGGTTCTTTCCGCTTACTTGCCACAAACCCGTCAAGCCGGGCACGGCGTCAAAACGGCGCCGTTGCCACGGCTCATAAAGGTCATATTCGTAAGGAATGCACGGCCGCGGCCCGACAATGCTCATGTCGCCACGCAGCACGTTCAACAGTTGCGGCAGCTCGTCCAAACCCGTCGCCCTTAGACATGTGCCAAACGGGATGACGCGGGGATCATTCCCCGAATCCAGCTTCGTCATGGCACCGCCGCCGCGAATCAACTGCGTCGTATGTCCTTGATGAGCTTTGGTATCCGCGTTCACACGCATGGTGCGGAACTTGAAGCAGGTGAAGTGCCGCCCCTTGAAGCCAACACGTGTTTGATGAAACATCACCGGGCCGCGTGAACCGCATTTGATCAGCAACGCCACCAACAAACCCGCAAAAAGCGCGCCGGGCAGCAGGAAAATCACGATCGCCAGATCAAGCGCGCGTTTCCACATGGGCAATCCGTCGGCGAATCGCTCGCTGCCCGTTTTACTCGTGTCGTTCTGTTTCGTTGTATTCTGGTTGTCCACTTTTTTGTTCCTCAGTCCAGTTGTCGCCTTGATTTAGCTCACCGCCAACTTCTTCAACCGCTGCTGACCGCGCCTCCGAGGTCCGTCCAAAACCGGACTTTGACCTGCGCCTATCTTCCTACCCTTCAACGATTATTGCAATAGTTGTAACCCTCCTCTCATTACGGAAATGGTATCAGTGGAATTACGGATTCCCGAAAACGGACTCAAAAGTGTAAAGGCACAAAAAGACTCGGGTTTACACAGGCATTGGCCAGTTTCGGGCTTTTACGGACATTCCCGCAAACCTCGACAGGTGGAATAAAACAATCCAGCGATTTGCCCTCCGATTCGTCGCATGCGGGACCGTCGAACCAAACACTCAAACGACGCCCAACTCCAAGGTCCGGGACGGTACTTGGACGACGTACCAAACGAGCCGGGATGCTTCCGGCGTCCTTGGGGTCCATCAAGGCCAAAGGCAGAGACAGTCAGGCTGACCTGGTCTTGATTCCCTGGATTGCCTGCGTCTTTCCCTCTGGATACGCGCCAATCCGTCTCCAGAGAAAAGAATTTGACGCCAAGCCCGCTTCTACCTACCGTTCGGTAGGTTTTATGGCTTTACCCGTTCACAACGGCGTCACGCGCCACCAGATTTTGCAGGCCGCCCTCAAGCGTTTTGCCCACTGCGGCTACGCCGCCACCTCCGTTCAGCAGATCGTGGACGATGCCAAGGTGTCCAAGCCCACGCTCTATTACTATTTCCACGACAAGGCAGGGTTGTTCCAGGCGCTGGTCAGCGAGGCGCACGATGAACGCTACCGGCTGATGCAGGAGGCGGCGCAACGGGCCGGCAACGTGCGCGATCAGTTGGCCGAAATTCTCACCGTCCTCTTCGCCTACTTCCGTGAGAATCGTGAACTGATGCGCATCTCCCTGGCCACCGCATTCGCTTCCCCCGGTGAACTGCCGGAGAGTCTCAGTTATGTGGACAAGTGCGAACGCAACTTCGAATTCATCCACTCCCTGATGAAACGGGGCATCAACGAAGGCGAATTGGACAACCGGTTTGACAGCCGCGAGCTTGCGTTCGGCTTCTACGGGCAGGCCAACGCCTACCTCATGACTCATCTGTTGATGCCTGAATCCAACCTGAACCGTGCCACCGCCAACCGCGTTGTGGAACTGTTTCTATCCGGCGCAAACAAGAAACGGCGCAAATAACCGTTCCCGCAAAAACGCGCATTCCAACTGCCCAACCCGAAACGATTTTGTCCCCATGAAAAAGAGAATCTTCATTTCCATCCTCATCGTGCTGGCCGTCTTCGCGGTCCTTGCGGGCATCAAAGTCCTGCAAATCTCGACCCTCATTGCCTCCAGCAAATCTCAGGAAATGCCGCCGGAAACGGTTTCTTCAGCCGTCGCCCGCGAGGAAAAATGGCCGGACACGCTTAACACAATCGGAACCATCACTGCCGTTCAGGGTGTGACCATCACGCCTGAAATCGCAGGCACAGTGCGCGAAATCGCGTTTGAATCCGGGGCCATTGCCAGCGCCGGAGACCTCCTTGTGCGTCTGGACACATCGTCGGAGGAGGCGCAATTGCGCGCCGCCGAAGCACAGGTGGAACTGGCCGCCCTCAACGCCGAACGCGCCCGCAAGTTGCACGGGCAAAACACCGTGTCCCAAGCCGAACTGGACGCCGCCGAGGCCGCGTTAAAACAACTGCAGGCTGACGCTGACACCATCCGTGCCGTCATCGCCAAGAAAACGTTGCGCGCACCGTTCACCGGCAGGCTCGGCATCCGGCAGGTCAACCTCGGCCAATACGTGGACAAGGACAACCCGATCGTCTCCCTCCAATCACTTGCTCCCGTCTATTGTGATTTCCGCCTGCCGCAACAGGCGCTGGCCAGACTCAAGACGGGACTGACCGTCCGCCTGCGCAGCGACACCTATCCCGACACCCTGTTCGAGGGCAAACTCACAGCCATCAATCCAGACCTCGATTCTTCCACCCGCAGCGTTCTGTTGCAGGCGACCTTTGACAATCGCGACCACCTGTTGCGACCGGGAATGTTCAACCGCGTGGAAGTCGTCCTGCCCGAGCAAACAACCGTGCTGACCATACCGTCCACGTCCGTGTTGAGCTCGCCCTACGGCGACTCCGTTTACGTCATCGAATCCAAAACTCCCGAGGGCGGAGGCGCGGAACAACTCGTCCTGCGACAGCAATTCATCCGCACCGGTGCCGCCCGGGGCGATTTCGTCAGCGTCGAAGCCGGACTGAAACCCGGCGAACGCGTCGTCAATTCCGGCCTGTTCAAACTGCGCAACGGAATGACCGTCGTCGAAAACAACGATATCAAAGCTCCCGCCACACAAACGCCGTCCCCCTCGGACAGTTGAACATGAACCACCGCGCATCAACCCGAAGCGCAAGCCGCCCGCGTCATCCGGGTCTTCATTATTCATAATTAATCCTTCAACCCTCAATGAAGACCCTCACCGACATCTTCATCCGCCGCCCGGTCCTGGCGCTGGTCGTCAACCTGGTCATCGTCATCGCCGGTTTGCAGGCCATCAAATCGCTGAACGTCCGCCAGTATCCGCACAGCGAAAACGCCTCCATCACCGTCACCACGGTCTATGTCGGCGCCAGTGCCGACCTCGTCCGCGGCTTCATCACCACTCCCCTGGAACGCGCCATCGCCGCGGCCGACGGCATTGATTACATCGAATCCTCCAGTTCGCTCGGAGTCTCCACCATCACCGTGCGGCTCAAGCTCAATTACGACTCCACAAAAGCCCTCGCCGAAATCAGTTCCAAGGTGGACCAGGTGCGCGGCGACCTCCCGCCCGAAGCCGAAGTGCCCATCATCAACATCGAATCCGCCGATTCACGCTTCGCCTCCGCGTATCTGAGCTTCACGTCGGACATCCTCGAACCCAACCAGGTCACCGATTACCTTGTGCGCATCGTTCAACCGCGATTGACCGCCGTCGAGGGCGTTCAACGCGCCGACATCCTCGGCGGACGCACCTTCGCCATGCGCATCTGGCTCAAGCCGGACAAAATGGCAGCGCTGAACATCAACCCGAACCAGGTGCGCCAGGCGCTCGCCGCCAACAATTTCCTTTCGGCAGTCGGCAACACCAAAGGCTCGCTCGTCCAGGTCAACCTTTCCGCCAACACGGACCTTCGCTCCGTGGAGGAATTCCGCGACCTTGTCATCCGCCAGTCCGGCGACCAGTTGATCCGTCTGCGCGATGTCGCGGACGTGGTGCTCGGCGCGGAAAGCTACGACAGTGAGGTTCGTTTCTCTGGCGAGAAGGCCGTGTTCATGGGCGTGTGGGTGCTGCCCAACGCCAACACGCTCGACGTCATCAAACGCGTGCGCGTGGAAATGGACGCCATCCAGAAAGACCTGCCGTCCGGCCTCTCCGGCCGCATCGCTTACGATGCCACCAAATACATTGATGACGCCATTCGCGAAGTGTTAAAGACACTCTCGGAAACCCTGATCATCGTTTCTGTTGTCATCTTCCTGTTCCTGGGTTCCGTCCGCTCCGTGCTCGTACCGTTGGTGGCCATCCCTGTTTCGCTCATCGGCGCGGTGTTCTTGATGCAGGTGTTCGGCTTTACGCTCAACCTGCTGACACTGCTCGCCATCGTTCTGTCCGTCGGTCTCGTCGTGGACGATGCCATCGTCATCGTTGAAAACGTCGAACGCCACCTGCGCGAGGGCCAGTCGCCGCGACGCGCCGCGTTGCTGGGGGCGCGAGAACTGGTCGGCCCCGTCATCGCCATGACCATCACGTTGGCGGCGGTGTATGCGCCCATCGGATTGCAGGGCGGATTGACCGGATCGTTGTTCCGTGAATTCGCCTTCACGCTGGCGGGCGCGGTCTGTATTTCCGGCGTCGTCGCGTTGACGCTCTCGCCGGTGATGTCCGCCAAACTGCTCAAGGGCGGCCACGAGGAGGAAGGTCTCGTGGGCCGCATCAATCACGGCTTCGACCGGTTGCGCAAATTGTACGGTCGCGTGCTGGACGTCACGTTGGCCGCGAGGCCTGCGGTTTACGTGGTCTGGGTCGGTTTGAGTTTGATGACCATTCCAATGTTTCTGAACGTGCCCCGCGAATTGTCACCCTCGGAGGACCAAGGTGTCATTCTGGGAATCGTCGAGGCGGCTGCGGACGCGACGATTGACCAAACGTCCTACTACACCGAGGAAGTCAACAACGTGCTGCTCGGCACACCGGAAGCCGACAGAACGTTCCAACTCACGTTTCCCTCCGACGGCATCAGCGGCCTG
>DAOLDN010000008.1:0-21776 GCA_035327385.1 Verrucomicrobiota bacterium
ATTGCGTGCGCAGCCAATCGCCGCAGGGATTCATTCTGTGCCTGTTCAATACTGTCGTTCGTAGTCCGCCTGGGTCTTGAGGGATTTCTCCCGGCGTATCCAGTAGCTGCCGGCCTGGTTGTCGCGTTTCAGCCGGAGAAAATCTTTCCC
The DNA here is from genome assembly GCA_035327385.1 of Verrucomicrobiota bacterium. Classification (GTDB taxonomy): domain Bacteria; phylum Verrucomicrobiota; class Verrucomicrobiia; order Limisphaerales; family JADLHS01; genus DAOLDN01. The sequence continues at coordinate 151 of DAOLDN010000008.1, forward strand.
GAAGACCCGTGCAACCAATCCAACCGGCGTGACCACGCAATAAAAAAACATGACCAGAATCACGTGCGCCATCACGAAGCCAAGGATGAAAGCGACGCTCATCCAGGCGACGTAAACCCACTTCAACCCGTGCGGAAAAACCGCGCCTGCGAACATCAGTACACCTCCCGGCCATGCGAAATACGGAGTCCGGCCCGGATGCCGCCACAAAAACAGCAAGCCAATGGCAAGAAACACGCCTCCCACCATCAGCCCGAACTTGCGCAACGTCGTGACGTCCGTCTTCAGTTGCTTGATGTCTTGGCGAATGTTCATTGCTTAGTCCAATTCGTACTCCTTGAGCCAGTTGATGTCCTTGTCGAGCGGCTTCTGGTCTTTCTTCTTGAGAAGAAAATTGCCGAGCAGCAGGTAATCCATGTTCGTCCGCATGAAACAGACGTAGGCGTGTTCCGGCGTGCCGACAATCGGTTCGCCACGCACGTTGAATGACGTGTTGATGATCACCGGGCAGCCGTATTTCTCGTCGAACTTTTTAATCATCCGGTAATACATCGGATTGTGATCCTCCGTCACCGTCTGCACGCGGGCGGAATAATCCACATGCGTCACGGCCGGAATCGTCGAGCGAATGGCGAGCAACTTCTCCAGGCCGAAACGCTTTTGCTCCTCCGCCGTCATCTCTCGCTGTCGTGATTTCGCCACCGGTGCGACCAGCAGCATATAAGGGCTTTCTTCGTGCAGATCGAACCACTCCGCGCATTTCTCGCGCAGCACGCTCGGCGCGAACGGCCGAAAGCTTTCACGGAACTTGATCTTGAGATTCATCACTTCCTGCATCTTGGACGATTGCGCATCGCCGATGATGCTGCGACCACCGAGGGCGCGCGGCCCGAATTCCATCCGTCCGTAAAACCAGCCGATGACTTTCTCCGCTTTGATCAGGTCGGCGATTGTCTCGGGCAACTCGGCGTCGCTCAACTCGGTGAACGGAATGTTGTTCCTCGTCAGGTAGGCGTAAATTTCGTCGCGCGGAAAATCCGGCCCCAAATACGAACCCCGCTGCGAATCGTGCACGCCATCGGCTTTGCGCTCATTACCCAGCACCTGATGCCACGCCATCAACGCCGCGCCCAGCGCCCCACCCGCATCGCCTGCCGCAGGTTGAATCCAGATGTTGTCGAAGATGCCTTCGCGGAGAATCTTTCCGTTCGCAACACAATTGAGCGCAACGCCACCGGCCAGCACGAGATTCTTCATTCCGGTTTCCTTCCGCACATGCCTGGCCATGCGGAACATGATTTCCTCCGTCACGTCCTGAATGGAGCGCGCGAGGTCCATGTCCTGTTGCGTGAGTTTGGATTCCGGTTTGCGCGGCGTCCGACCGAATAATTTCGCAAACCGGTCGTTCGTCATCGTCAACCCGACGCCGTAGTTGAAATACTTCATGTTGAGGCGGAACGAACCGTCCTCCTTGAGGTCAATCAATTCGCGCAAAATGACGTCCGCGTATTTAGGTTCGCCGTAGGGCGCGAGGCCCATGAGTTTGTATTCGCCGGAATTGACGCGAAATCCCGTGAAGTAAGTGAACGCGGAATAAAGCAACCCCAGCGAATGTGGAAAATGCAATTCGCCAAGCATCTCGATTTTGTTGCCGCGCCCGGCTCCGAAACTCGTCGTCGTCCATTCCCCCACGCCATCCACCGTGAGAAACGCCGCCTCCTGATAGGGCGACGGAAAGAACGCGGACGCCGCGTGCGACTCGTGATGTTCGGGAAAGAGTATCTTACCCGGGAAATCCGGGAGTTGTTCGTGCAGGAGCGTCTTCATCCAGACGCGCTCGCGAATCCAGAGCGGAATCGCCATCAAGAACGTTTTCAGCCCGTGCGGCGCGTAAGCCAGGTAGCTGTGAAGAATTCGGTCAAACTTGAGAAACGGCTTCTCGTAAAACGCGACGTAATCCACCTGCGCCAACGAAATGCCACCCTCGCGCAAACAGTATTCCACCGCATTCCGGGGGAACGCCGCATCGTGCTTCTTGCGCGTGAAGCGTTCCTCCTGCGCCGCCGCGATGATCTGGCCGTCGCGCACGAGACACGCGGCGCTGTCATGATAAAACGCTGATATTCCGAGGATGTTGATCAGACGACTCACGCAAAGGCCATCCGCCCACGCGGCTCGGGGATTTGCCAGCCGGCTTCGTGGGCGGTTTTCAGGTAAGCGTCAATCATGGCTTCGGCATTGCGCAGCGCGTCCACCCGCGAGGCCCCGTCAGTAATTAGCTTGGGCAACTCCGGCACCTCGGCGAGAAAACAACCATCCGTCTCACTCCAGTAAACCACGATTTCATATTTTGTGTTCATAGCAACCCGTTTGCCTTTAACACCTCGCACGCCTGACGCACTTGATACGGTTTCGCCTGACCTCCGCGCGGTTGAAGGTTGATCACATCGCGAAGGCCGGACCTTCGGAAAAAAATGGTGGCTACCCGCAATGCGCATTTCAAATCCCAGCCGTTGCAAAAGGTGGCACAATTCATCGAAACTCCAACTGTTATCCCGTTGAAAATCCCGGAGCCGCTCAAGCAATTTATCTTCGCGGCTCATGATCCCTCAACTCAGCTAACGTATTCACGCGGGTCGGTCACCTTGCCCGTGATGGCGCTGGCAGCGACTGTCGCCGGGCTGGCGAGGAACACTTGCGATTCCTTGTCGCCCATGCGACCGGGGAAATTGCGGTTTGTGGCGCTGATGCACTTGAGGCCCGCCTGATTGATGCGACCGAACGTATCCACCGGCCCGCCGAGGCACGCGGCGCAACCGGCGTTTTCGGTCATGCGAACGCCGGCATTCTCCAGGATTTGCCAGATCGTTTCATTCCCCCAACGCGTGGTCTGCAACTCATGCACTATGTCGGGCGTCGCCGGCACACCGAACGTATCAATGGAAACTTTCTTGCCGCGCAGCACGCGGGCGAATTCCACGAAATCGCTCGTCTTGCCACCGGTGCAACTGCCGACATAAGCGCGATCAAGCTTCACGTTGCTCATCTCCTTGGCCTTTTTGCGCTGGCCCGGATCAGGATGACAGGCGACGGTGGGTTCGAGCTTCGACAAGTCCACGACGAGTTCATAGACGAACTTCTGGTCCTTATCGAGTTCCACGGGTTCGTAGCGGGAATGCGTGCCATTCAACTTCACGCGCGCGTCCACGTATTCCGCCGTGCGCGAATCGAACGGGAAAATGCCGTTCTTGCCTCCCGCTTCGATGGCCATGTTCGCCACCGTCATGCGGTCGTCCATCGAGAGCGACGCCACACCCGGGCCGTCGAATTGCATCGCGCGATACGTCGCGCCGTCAAAGCCGATTTCGCCGATGCAATGCAGAATGATGTCCTTCGCCATCACGCCGGGCTGGAGTTTGCCTTCGAGGCGGAAATGCATCGTCTCGGGAACTTTGATGAGCAACTTGCCCGTGCCCATGACGAAGCCGGCGTCGGTGTTGCCGATGCCCGTGGCGAATTCGTTGAACGCGCCCGCCATGCAAGTGTGCGAATCCGTGCCGAAGAGAACTTCACCCGGACGCGTGTGGCCCTTGGCCGGCAACGCCGCGTGGCAGACGCCCGCGTAGTTCGAACCGTATTGGCGTTTCAAGTTGCCCTTGCTGGCGTCGTATTTCCAAGTGCCGTTCGGATCATCAATAACGTCGTAAAAATAAGGCAATCCCTGCTCGCGGGAGAATTCGCGGAGGATGTCCACGTTGCGATTCGACTTGGAGTCGGCGGTGAAAATGTAGTGGTCGGGAATGATGACGACGCGTTGCCTGTCCCAGACCTTGGCGTCCTTGCCGAATTCGCGTTTGAACACGCCGATCGTCCCCGGCCCGCACACGTCGTGCGTCATGAGAACATCAGCCTTCACCCAGATGTTGTCGCCGGCCTGCACGGAAGCTTTTCCGGCGGCGCGGGCGAGCAGTTTTTCAGTCAACGTCATAGCCGGGAAAGCCTAGCGGACAGCAGGTCCGACTTCAACAGTTCAAAAACGGCATTGCTTTTCGGCCTGTGACCCGGCAATGTTTGACGCCCGTGGTTCGGGGCGTAGCGTAGCCTGGCTAGCGCGCTTGTTTCGGGTACAAGAGGTCGTGAGTTCAAATCTCACCGCCCCGACCATCTTTCCGGTTACAATTTCAGATTCTCGATTTACGAGTGACCATTGAATACCACCGCCGCTGTTCCCAATGACCTGTTGATCGATCTGCATTCCATTCTGGAAAGGCTGGACATCACAAAACTCTTTCCGGTGACGCAGCCGCTCGAGGTCGAACTGGGCTGCGGAGACGCCACGTTCATAGCCCGATACGCGCAACTTCACCCCGAACGCAACTTCATCGGAGTCGAACGCCTGCTGGGCCGCATCCGCAAACTCGACAAAAAAGGCCGCCGCGCGGGACTGGCCAATCTGCGGGGCGTGCGCATCGAATCCGCCTTTTTTCTGGAATGGTTGCTGCCGCCCGGGTTGGCATCCGCGCTGCACATCTATTTTCCCGACCCGTGGCCCAAGCAGAAACACAGAAGGCATCGCCTCATCAACGAGCCATTCCCTGATCTCGCACGACGGGCACTTTTGCCCGGCGGCGTTGTTTTTCTGCGCACCGACGACAAGGATTATTTCGAGCAGATGCTGGCAGTGTTCGGCGCAAACAAGTATTTTCACCCCGTTGAAACGCCGTCGGACCTGAGCGTCGTGGTGACTGATTTCGAGAAGGATTTCAACGCGCGCGGAATAGAAACGCGCCGCGCCGCCTACCAGCGGGATTGACCTTCAGACATCTATCACAGGCCCGTTGCCGCCGCGGTCGTTGTCCGAGGGACTCTTGCCCCGACGAAATTCCACCTTCGATTTTCCAGTGCCGGTGAGCGTGTTCAAGACCAGCGAGATCACCCCAATGACCAATGCGCCCAGCAGCGCCCAGCCAAAGCTGTCCACCTTGAACTGCGGTACCAGCCAGTCCACCACGCACAACAGCAGCGCGTTGATCACCAGCATGAAAAGGCCCAGCGTGAAGATCAGCAACGGCAGCGCCAGCAACATCATGATGGGACGGATGAACGCGTTGAGGACACCCAACACCAGCGACGTCACAAACGGCGTGAGAAGGCTGTCGTCCGTGAAATGAATCCCCGGCAGCGCGTAAACAGCTACCAGCACGGCCAGCGTGTTGATGGCCCAACTCTGAAGAAAACGGTTCCAGCCCGGTTTCATTTCAGTCCCAACCTGCGATACACCCAATTCAAAAACAAGGAGCAAACCTAACGCGCCACGGCGCACAGGCACGAACTGTGTCCCTCGGTCGACAATTCCGATCGCACGCAAGCCGGCACAAGACAAAACTGGCCGGGCGACAACGCCACCACCGTCCCTCCGCCCCTGACGCGCAACGCTCCGGTCAGGCAGGCGACAATGTGCATCCGATCCGCAGGCAGATTTGTTTTCGCTCCTTCCGCAAAACGCAACGCCTCCACGGCGAACAAGGGATCGTCCACCAACGGTCGCCGTTGAACGCCGCCCTCTCCGGAAAATGTCGTCTGAATGAGCGGCGGTTCGAAGTCGTTGAAATCCATGCTCGCCAGCGATTGGGCGACGTGCAATTCGCGGGCCTTGCCGTCGAGGCCCAGGCGATTCCAGTCGAACACCCGGTATGTGGTATCGGAGTTCTGCTGGATTTCAAAAATCACCAGTCCCGCGCCAATCGCATGAACGCGACCGCTCGGCAGAAACATGGCGTCGCCCGGCATCACCCGGATGCGATGAAAACAGTCCGCCACGCTGCCGTCGGCAATCTTCCGCTCAAACTCCGTTTTTGTGACGCCACGTTTGAGGCCCACGTAAAGTTCCGCGTCCGGTTCGGCGTCGGCGATGTACCACATTTCAGTCTTCGGATCGCCGCCCAGTTCTTTCGCCTTGTCCGCGGGAGGATGCACCTGCAATGACAGTTTCTCCTGCGCGTCGAGCAGTTTGATGAGCAGCGGAACCCGGCCCGCCTCCAGTCGCGCGCCGGCCAACAGGGCCTCGCGATGATTCTCCACCAGCCAATGCAGGTCCTTGCCGGCCAGAGGGCCGTTGGCGATCACGCTCACGTCGCCGGGACGGTCGCTGATTTCCCAGGATTCACCGATCGGCGGGCCGGGCGGCAGGGATTTGGCGAACAGCCGTTGGAGATTGCGTCCGCCCCAGACGCGTTCTTTGAAGATGGGCTGAAATGTCAGCGGATAAAGCACCGGAGAGATTTATGATTTGCGATTTACGATTTACGATTTTCGATTTGAAGTCCGCCGCCGCGCATCAGTCGTTTTCCGGGCGCATCCCGCCCGGTTCTGAATCCACAGCCGCTCACAGAAACCAAATCCAGAAACCTGGGTTATTCCAAAGCGGCGGCTGCGGCTGCGGCGCGTTTGGAGGATTTTTTTGCTGGAGCAGGCTTTTCCTTTTCAACGGACACCGGTGATTTTTCCAGAAAATGGCCGTGAGCGCGGAATTTGTCGTAACGCTTCTTGAGGCGTTCTTCGGGCGACATTTTCAACAATTCTTCCAGATGTCTGATGAGATGCGCCTTGAGCGTCGCGGCCGTTGTCTGAAGATCGGTGTGCGCGCCGCCCAACGGTTCGGGGATGATTTCATCCACGAGTTTCAACGCCAACAGGTCCTTGGCAGTGATTTTCAACGCCTCCGCCGCCTTGGGCGCTGCGGCGCGGTCTTTCCAGAGAATCGCCGCGCAGCCTTCCGGGCTGATGACGGAATAATAGGCGTTTTCCAGAATCAACACCCGTCCCGCGATGCCGATTCCCAACGCGCCGCCGGAACCGCCTTCGCCGATCACCACGGCAATGATCGGCACGTCCAGCAGCGTCATGTCACGTAGGTTGACGGCGATGGCCTCGGCGATGTGACGTTCCTCGGCGCCGATGCCTGGATACGCGCCGGCGGTGTCAATGAGCGTGATGATGGGCAGGCCGAATTTGTCGGCCATTTTCATCAGGCGCATGGCCTTGCGGTAGCCTTCGGGGTGGGCACAGCCGAAATTGCGAAGGATGTTTTCCTTGGTGTCGCGGCCTTTTTGAGTTCCGAGAACCATGACATGATGTTCGCCGAGTTTCGCAAAACCGCCCACGATGGCGCGGTCGTCGGCATACAGCCGGTCGCCGTGCAGTTCGTGGAATTCGGTGAACGTCGTTCTGAGATAGTCCAGCGTGTAGGGCCGTTTGGGGTGGCGCGCCATCTGCACGCGCTGCCATGCGGTGAGATTGGAGTAAATCTCTTTGCGCGTTTCCTCGATCTTCTTCTCGATGAGCGCAATTTCCTCCTCGAAGCTGATGCCGAGGGAGTGTTTCTCCGGATGCCTTTTGAGGTCCTCCAGTTTGTGTTGCAGTTCGATGATCGGCTTCTCGAAATCGAGCTGGTGTTTCATACCGGCTAAAGGGTAAGCCGCCGGGGGAAGCAGGCGCAACAATGAATTCCACAAGCCACCGCGCAAAGTGTTGACGTTTGGCCGCGATTGAACAACAACAGCGGGGGACGACGGGCAATCAACGGATTCCATGACCCAGCATCACGCCGATTCCGAACTGGTGCGCCTTGCCAAAGCGGGCGACCTCGATGCGTTCGAGGAACTGACCTCCCGGCACGAACGCCGGATCTATTCCCTGGCCCATCGCATCCTTCGCAATCCGCACGACGCCGAGGACGTCACGCAGCAGGCGTTTCTGAGCGCCGTGGAACATCTCGACTCATTCCGCGAGGAATCCAGCTTCGCCACCTGGCTGCATCGAATCGCCACTTTCGCCGCCCTCAAAATCATCCGCAAACGCAAGGGGCTCGACACAGTTTCGCTGGAGGAAGCCACCGAACCCCGCGACGATTTCGACTCCATCCCGCACCCGGAGTACATCGCCGACTGGAAACAGTCCCCCGAACGGATGGTGCAACAAAACGAGACGCGCCAACTGCTTGATGACGCGCTGTCCAGACTCGATGAAAAACACCGGCTCGTTTTCCTGCTTCGCGACGTGGAAGGTTTGTCCGTCGCGGAAACCGCCGGGGCGCTGGGATTGTCGGAATCCAACGTCAAAATGCGCCTGCTGCGCGCGCGTTTGCAGTTGCGCGAAATTCTCACCCGCGCGCTGGGCGACCCAAAAACGCGGGTCCAACGCGGTCATCAGCATTGAACTCCGCCAATTTTTCACGAAATCCCAGTGACCCGCGCCCGGTTCACGGCTCAAACACCATGGACGACCGGTTATGAAGTGCGAAGAACTGCTCAAGATGCTCAATGAATACGTGGACGGCACGGTGGACCCCGCCGTTTGCGAGGAATTTGAGAAGCACATGGCCGGATGCAACCCCTGCCAGATCGTCGTGGACAACATCCGCAAAACCATCCGCCTCTACAAAGATGGCCAGCCCTACGACCTGCCGATCCCGTTCCGCGACAAACTACATGCGGCCCTCCGCGACCGTTGGCGCGACAAATTCCCGGGGCGATGAAACGCCGCCAACCACCGTGACTCAGAAGGAGGTGTTACCGTTGCTGAGGCCGGAAGATGCTCCGGTTGACTCAAAAGTGGTGTTACCCAAATTCTCCTCAAATTGGAAACAAAGGAGGCGGGACGGTGCCAGTCTGCCCTCCTCGTCTCCTGTTTCTTGGGTCGCCGTTCTTCTCCTCCATTCCACCGTGCGGGTCAAGCTTGGGGTGCGCGCCGTTGCGCTTCGATCTCTTTGAGTTGGCGATCCACTTCCCGCTGCAACGCAATGGGACTGAGCTTTTTCCCGGATTATGCCTTTGACAAAAAATGCACCGCAAGAGGCTTTTGGATGCTGCCCCGCTTGAATGATTGACGGCCCGACCTTCGTCCGGTGTTACTGACCCTGGGCCGGAATTTCTTGGGCTTGGAATAGGCGTTCCAGCGCAAGGCGTCTTCGGGATCAAAAGGTTGATTGAAATCCGCAGCACCATGCCCGAACAATTCCTGGTCCAAATTAAATTCATTCCAAACTGGACAAAGGCATTGTGGGTGTACGGCCGCACATTCGCCGCGAAAACAGAGAAGCATTTGACCACGCCATGGCCGATTGCCGAAGCTTTGGCCGGGTTGGATTGACAGCAACAACTGAACGGGACACAGAACAAGCAAAGGCAGAAATGCTTTCCGCCTCGAAAAACTCTGCCAAGCGGCAAAGTAGCCCACTACCGCAAACGTCGTTCGCAACTTGCGTTTGACGCGGGCAGCGTCGCCCGGCAGGCTGGAGTTCATGACCAAAACGCTCTTCGAGAAAATCATCGCGCGCGAACTCCCCGCCACGGTCGTTTACGAGGACGACGTGGTGATGGCCTTCCGCGACATCAATCCGCAGGCACCCACTCACATTCTGATCATTCCCAAAAAACCGATTCCCAGAATCGCCGAGGCGAAGCCTGAAGACTCGCAGATTCTCGGTCACCTGATGTTGAAGGCCGCCGAGGTTGCGGAAACGTTGGGATTGAAGAAGGGCGGTTACAGGCTGGTCTTCAACAACGGTCCCGACGCCGGGGAAGCCGTGCCGCATCTGCATTGCCACATTCTCGGCGGTCGCCACATGAACTGGCCGCCGGGTTGAAGTCCAAGCCGGAACGATTCAATTGCAACCACGGATGGACACGGATGGACACGGATAAAACCGGGCGGGCGAAATCGTTCGCCGTTCCGCCCAAGATTAACCGCTTGGTGAATGGCATCTGCCGCCCCAAAGATTTTCCCCCATCCGTGTTTATCGGTGTCCATCCGTGGTTGATCTGAATGGTTCAGCGTTTCCCTAAAACTTCTCGCCGCATTGGGCGATGAACTTGTCAATACGGCTGCGCTTGCCGGAAACCGAAAGCCAGTCTCCCGCCAGCAGCACGAAGTCTAGATTCGGTTCGTGGTCTGTGAAGACGTCTGGATCGTTCCAGCGTTCGATGGCGGCGGAGGTGGCGGGGTCTTTTGGTCGGCTGATGAGGGCGATGGTGATGCCGAATTTTTCGGGCAACCGCGCCTGGGCCAGCGTCTGGCCGTCCAGAGTGCGATTGAGCCGCACGTTGGCCAGTTGAAAATCGCCGCTGATGGGCACACGCTCGGACAGCATGCCTGAACGCAACGTTTCGGCCAGTTGCCAGGCCATGTCGCGCGAGGGCAACACGACGAGGTCGGCTCCCAGTTTTTGGAGCACTTGCGCGTGTTTTTCGTCCACAGCGCGGGCGATGAGTTTCCTGACCTTGAGTTCCTTGAGCGTGAGAGTGGTCAGGATGCTGGCTTCCATGTTCTCGCCGATGGCCACGACCACGGCGTCCGCTTCCCGGACGCCGGCGTTTTGCATCGCGGTCGAGTCGTCGGCGTCTATCTCAATGGCGTGAAAGCCGGTTTCAGCAAGGTCTTCGACGCGTTTGGCGGCGTTGTCCGAGATGACGACCTCGCAGCCGAATTCCGAAAGTCTCGAAGCCAGATGGGTTCCGAAACGTCCGCCGCCGACGATGAAAATTCGCATTGCCATGGTTCAACCCAATGAAACGGATTCCTCCGGGTGTCGCAGCCGCCAGGACGCCACGGGGCGGCACAGGTGCATCGCGAGCATGAGCGGGCAGACGCGCCCGACAAACATCACGGCGATCATAATCAACTTGCCCTGCCAGGTCAAAAGCGGCGTGACGCCGGTGCTCAAACCCACGGTGCAGAACCCGGACACGGCCTCGAACGCGACACCGAGCCAGCCGTGGTGGGTTTGGGACGAAGGCGCGCCGTTTTCGGAGATCATTAGCAGCGTGATTGAAACCGCCACGCAGATGGCCATCAGCAGGACGATCATGATGGCCGCCGCAGTCTGGTCCGGTGGGACGCGCCGGTTGAACACGGTGAATTCATCGCGCCGCCGCAACGCCGTCCACGCGGACAGGATGAGTATGGTGGCGGTGACGGTTTTGATGCCTCCCGCCATTGAGCCGGGCGCTCCGCCGATGAACATCAACAGCATGCTCCCCAGCAACGTGGCCGGCTGCATCTGGCCGGTGTCCGTCACATTGAAGCCAGCCGTTCGCGTCATCGTGGAATGGAACAACGACCACGACAGGCGTTCCGTCCAGGACTTGGCCGTGGCCAGCGTGTGGTTCCATTCCATGACGAGGGTGAACACCATTCCGACGGCGAGCAGCAGGAGGGTCATGGTGACGGAAAGTTTGGTTTGCAGGCTCAACTGGCCTCGTCGTCGCCGGTCGCGCCGCCACCAGTAGTAGAAGCGCAGGTTCACCAGTGTCAGCAGGCCGATGCCTCCCGCGACGACCAGCAGGTCCACTACGCCGAGCATTCCGGGATGGTCTTTCCAGCGGAGGAGGCCATCCGGGTAGATGGAAATGCCGGCGTTGCAGAAGGCACTGACGGAGTGGAAGGCGGATTGCCAGAGGGACTGCCCGATGGATTGGTCGGGGAAGGCGTTTTGCATGAGTGTGAACAGGGCGACGAACCCCGCCAGTTCGGCGACGAAGACGAAGACGCAGGCGTAGATGAAGATGTCAATGGGCCTGGCGGAACGCAGTCGTCCCACGAGGCCGGCGATGGATTTTTCATGCGCCAGTGAAAGGCGGTTGCCGGTGATCAGAACGAAGAATGTGCCTGCCGTCATGATTCCCAGTCCGCCCAATTGGATGAGCGCCAGCAGCACGACCTGGCCGAAGAGATTAAAGTCTTCGGCGACGTTCACCGTGACAAGCCCGGTTACACAGGTGGCGGAAGTGGCGAGAAAGAACGCGTCCACAAGCTGCACATCGTGGCCCGGACGATGGGTGAAGGGCAGGGACAGCAGCAGGGTTCCGACGAGGATGAGGACCGCGAATCCGAACGGAATGGCGCGAAGGCTGACTTCCTGTTGTTCGAGAGTGGTTTTGGCCCAGCCGCCGCCGCGAAAGCGGGAGATGAACCCCGTGGCGGACGGTTGTTGTTTGGGATTGGAGTCGTCCACGATCAGGGCAACTCCGGTTGCGGCGCAACGCGCTCGGGTTTGAATTGGGGAAACAGGCCGCCGTTCACGCCCTTGTCGTAGCGTGTCGCGGGCTGCGGGTCAACTCAATGCGCGTTCAGCCGACATGCCGCACGGCGTTTGTGCCGCCGTAGGGATTGGGCACGTGGGTGGTACATTCGGGGTCATCGCGCCACTGGCCGTCCACAAGGAAGCGGTAATGATGTGTGCCGGGGTCGAGTTCCACCGTGGCTTTCCAGACGCCGCGAGCGCCCTTTTTCATGTTCACAGGGCTGCTCTGCCAATGCGTGAAATCGCCGACCAGTTGCACGCTCATTGCGCCGGGTGCGGTGAACGCGAACTCCTGTTTTTGTCTGCCCGTCGTTTTGCTTTGATTTTTTTTCGCCATAACGACCTCCATTGTTGTTATTGCCCAACGTTCCCACCCCGTCAAGCGGCATCCCGGAAAAAATAATGAACACATCCGCGGGTGAGTCCGCGATCTGAGTCATGCTGTTTATCTTCTTTTTAATTCCCCTTAATTCCCGCACCGAGCGCACTATTCTACGGCGGCGGTTACGATGAGGATTAAGGATAGGATTGGGACCAAGGTTTGAGTGTTGGTCTGCGTTCTGGCGTTTCTGCGTTAGTTGCTTCACCCCACTTTGTTGGCGGATTTCAGTCAAGACGCACCCAGACGGTTTTCAGATAGGCGGGTTCGGAGCGGCTGATTGGAAAATCCGGCGGCTGCGGAGAGTAGTGGCGGCGCACGATTTTCCTTCGCGCGGCGCGGATGGAATGTTCGATGGCGGCCAGAAAAGATTCGGGCGGCCAGTCAGCGGAATTGGTGGAGGCAAACAGGACTGCGCCGCGTTTAAGCAGCGGCAGCGCGACAGCGACCAGTTGCCCGTAGTCCTTTTCGACTCGGAACGCTCCGCGTTCCTTGGAATGTGAGAACGTAGGCGGATCGAGAATGACGAAGTCGAAGGCGCGGCCCTTTTTCGCCAGACGCCGCATCCAGTCGAAGGCGTCGCCGTAGATGAAATCGTGGGTGTCGGGGTCGAGGTCGTTGAGTTGAAAGTTTCGTTTGCCCCAGTCCAGATACTTTATTGAGAGGTCGAGACTGGTCACGCGCGCGCCGGCCTTGGCGGAGCAAACGGAGAAAGCGCAGGTGTAGGCAAAGGTATTGAGGACGTCGGGCTTGGCGGCGGGCGCGTCGTTGTTGAACAGGGCAAAATCAGCCGCGACGTGGTTGGTGAGGATGCGATTGCGATTGTCGCGCTGGTCGAGGAACAGGCCGCAGGAATAGCCTTCGTCGAAGGTGAGTTCGTAGGCGATGCCGTTTTCGTGGATGATGAGAGGTGACGTCGCCGTTTCACCGGCGATCCATTTTGGGGATGCGTCTTCCTTGGTCACTTGCCGCACCCGGCGGGTCAGCAATTTGTGATGCGCGCCGCGAAAGCCGAAGTGGCGCATCAACCGGCGGACTTCGAGTTGTTGTTCGTGGTTGAGCGGGTTCTCGTTTTGCGACAGGAGGAATTCGCCCAGCGCGTCCACATACCATCCCGGCCAGCCGTCGCTCGCACCGTGAATCAGCCGGAATGTGTCAGTGTCGTGTCCGGTCCAATCAACAAAGGCGCGGCGCAGTTCCAGTCGCGGGTCAGCGTCGAAGTCGGCGGGTGCGCGCAGGGTGACGGGACTGCCGGTTGTGGGGTGATTGAATGTCAATTCTTCGGCGTGCAGACAGACCCTTTTGAATGGACTGCCGCCGTAGAGCGTGTCGCCAAGGATGGGGAAACCGTTGTGCGCGGCGTGGGCGCGTATCTGGTGCGTCCGGCCTGTCAGCGGCCATGCGATTACGGGATGCACGGGAGTGCGTCCGTCAGTGGGTTCGGCGGAAGTTTGGACTTCAAACCGTGTTTCTGCGACATCGCCCGACGCGTGAATCGGGCGGTTGATGTATTTTTCGCCCGCGCGAACGAGGCAGTTTTTGACGTGTACCGACCTGTGTGGGACGGAGCGATCCGTCAGCAGGACGTATTTTTTGCGGACGGTGCGTCGTGTGAACTGTTCTGTCAGGGAGCGGTTGGCTTGGGTGGTTTTTCCAAAGAGGATGACGCCGCTGGTTTCCTTGTCGAGCCTGTGGTGGATGGCCAGCGTGGCCCATCGGGGGGAGCGGTGTCTGAGCCAGTCGTAGAGGCCTTCTCCGGCGTAAGGCGACGGGGCGTGCGTGTTGAGGCCGGCGGGTTTGTTGACCGCCAGCAGATGTTCGTCCTCGAAGAGCACGCAATTCGGCATGAGGGGATGAAATCACGACGGACGCGCCACGGGAAGGATTTCATTGGACGGGAATGAAGGCTTGAAATCGTTTTGAAGCGGCGCAGAGTATGCGGCGTATGGCTTTGCTCAAATTGAACCGAATCAACAAGGGCGGCGAAATCCTGCTCAACGACAGCCACATCATGTCCATCGAGATCGAAACCCGGTCCACGACCGTGCGGTTGACGGACGGGCAGATTTTTTCAGTGGAAGAATCGCCGGATGCCATAGCGCAGATGGTTGAACACATTCATTCGGAGCGCATCAAGAGCGGAATTCTTTCCAGCGGGTTGGGTGTGAAACCGTTGAGCGATGCGCATCCGCCGGCGCTTCCCCCTTCCAAACCATGAAGTCAGCCGCGGTCATTGGCGCGTCGGCGGACGCCGCGAAGTTTGGCAACAAGGCTGTTCGCGCCTTTCAGCGGCAGGGTTACACAGTGTTTCCGGTCAACACCACTGCAACGGAAATTGAGGGTTTGCGTGTGTTCAGGAGCATCGAGGAAGTCCCGATGCGACCCAATTTGGTGAGTGTCTATTTGCCGCCCAACGTCACGTTGAGGGTGCTGCCGGAGATTGCCCGGAAAGGTTGCGATGAGTTGTGGCTGAATTCCGGTTCGGAGTCCGAGGCGGTGCTGGCGGAGGCTGAGAAGCTGGGCCTGAATGTCGTCCAGGCGTGCAGCATTGTCGGGGTGGGGATGTCGCCGGATGATTTTTGAGAAGTAGGGTTTGCGCTGATTGGGAACGCGGTTTTTATAAAGGAACAACATGGGAAAACTCGAAAAACAGTTGGATCAGTACCTGCGCCGCACTCCGCGCGTCGGGCGGGGAGTGTATATCACCAGAAGCGCGGTGGTGGTCGGAGATGTGAAGCTGGGGAATTATTCGAGTGTCTGGTATAACGCGGTTCTCAGGGGTGACATCAACCGGATCGTCGTCGGTCACCACTCCAACATTCAGGACAACGCCGTATTGCATCTGGCTGATGACTACCCCTGCTTGGTCGGAAATTACGTCACGATTGGCCACTCGGCGATTGTTCATGCCTGTAAAATCGGGGATGAGGTCCTGGTGGGCATGGGCGCGGTGGTCTTGGACGGGGCAGTCGTGGGTAAACAATCGTTGATTGGGGCCAAGGCGCTTGTGAAGCAAGGGATGCGAATTCCGCCGGGGTCAATGGTATTGGGATCTCCAGCTAGGGTCGTCAGAAAATTGAGCGTCGAAGAGCGACGTGGATTGAGGTATTGGGCAACAAAATATGTGGAGAACGCAGCTTATTGCCTCAAGCGCGGGATCAACGTAGGGTCGGTATGCGGAGTGTGAAGCTGTTGAAGTGAATTGATTCTGCACAATTTGGAACAATTCGCTCGTGCAGGACTCAAACGTAAAACCTCCAGGCATGATTGGCTTGATGTGCGGCGATCCGCCGGAATTAATGCAAATACGGCGGCGAAGATTGTGGAAAAAATCCGGGAAGTTTTGTTTGACATATAACCTTGACTCCCATAATGATGTCCGTGTTAATACCTCAATGGGTGTGCCACAACCATTTACAAATATGAAAAGAATAGCTATCTCTGCGGGTCTGCTCGCTGTCGGTGCGTCGGTCGTTCAAGCTCAAGGCCCGTCCTCAAGCCTGAGTTCAATGGAGGCGTCCAAGGTGTGGAGTGTCGCTGCGACATTGCGTGGTTGGTACGATGACAACTACGCCTTGCTTGAAGACAATCGGGAAGGTAGCTGGGGCTTCACGGTGGCGCCGTCCGTCAGTTTGAATCTTCCCTTGGAACAGACGCTCATCACCGCGAGCTACACTTACTCGCTGCTCTACTATCAAGACCGCGAAGACCGCGGCGAGGATCCAATTGATCAGATGCATCAATTTGATTTGTCGGTGTTGCATGCTTTCAGTGAGAGATACCTGCTTGAGGTGCGCGATTCGTTTGTTATCGCTCAAGAACCTTCAATTATTGAAGGTGGCTCAGTTGATCGCACGGACGGTGACAATATCCGCAATATAGGTTCGATCCGCTTGAACGTGGAGTTGACGCGGTTGGTCAGCTTGGTTCTGGGCTACCGCAACCTATATGTCAATTACGAGCAGGACAACGGCAATTTTGTGGATCCAAGCCGCACTGGTTTGCTCGATCGCTTGGATCACTTGATCTCGGCGGACGTTCGCTGGCAGATGGCCCGTCAGACTGTGGGTGTGGTTGGATATCAGTTCGGCATCGTCAATTACACGGGTGATGAGGATATTGCGACCAATGCGGTATCCGGATTTGTTTATAAGAGCGATGACCGCGACAGTTACTCACACTACGCATACGTTGGTGCGGATCACAATTTCACCCCGAAGCTGACCGGCAGTATGCGCGTTGGCGTTCAGTACACCGATTATTACAACAACGAGCCGGACGCAACGGACTCATGGGGGCCGTATATTGAAAGCCGTCTCTCCTACAATTATTCCGCCAGGGGCTATGCAATGCTGGGAACGAGGCATTCGCGTAATGCGACTGACGTCGTAGCACCGGACTCGAGCGGCGAGATTACGATGGATCAAGCGACCACGGCGATTTTTGCCAATGTCAGCCACCAGATCACGCCCAAGCTGCGCGGGACGGTCGGCGGCAACCTGCAATTCTCCACGTTCAACGATGGTCAATACAACGATGACACGGACACGTTTTACGGCGTTGATGTCAATCTGACCTACAGTTTCAACCAGCATTTTTCTGCCGAATGCGGATATATGTTCGATGGACTCGAATCCGACATCAAAGACCGCGGGTATGATCGTAATCGCGTTTACATCGGCGTCACAGCAGCTTACTAATCTGAACACAGCATGATCAGCAGGGGCTAGGTTCTCAAAACTGGCCCCTTTTTTTTCATTTTATGGATCCATTAAAAACCCAGCCCCAGCAGCAGGAATCCAAGCTGCATTTCCTCGATTACTGGCGAATTATTCGAATCCGCAAGACCGTGATTCTGGCAGTGTTCTTCCTGGTCTTCATCACCGCTACGCTTGTCACCTACATTCTCCCGAAGTCCTACGCCAGCACCGCGAGGATCATGGTGGAGGGCGACAGTTCCGACATTCCGGAAATGTCTACGGGAATGCCCATCGCGCGCGGATTCGATCCCTATTTCATCCAGACGCAATTCGAACTCATCCAGTCGGAGTTGATCCTGGGCAAGGTTGTCACTCTAATGAACCTGAACGCTGAGTGGGGCAAGAAGTATGCGGGCGGCGTTCCACTCAAGACCACCGAGACGATTGAAATCATGAAGAAGCGCATGGACTTGAAGCCGGTGCGCAACACCAAATTCATCGAGATCAAGGTTTACAGCGAAGATCCCAAGGAAGCCGCCAGTATTGCAAACCAAATTGCCACAGCCTACAAGGACTACCGCAGCGAGGAACTCCGACAACGAACCGAAGCCGGCATCAAGGTGCTGGAAGAACGCTTCGAGGAACAGGAATCAAAGGTGCGCAAAGTCCACGCTGAATTGAACGAACTGCGTAAGAACCTTAAAATTTCCGATGTGGATGCCCAGGGCACGGCCCCCCAACCGTACCTGGAGGTTGAAACGCTTCGTCGCTTTGAGGGGCTTCGCATTGAGAGCGAGAACTTCGCCATTCTTCGCGAAAACATGCTCAACCAAATCAGACCGTTAAGCGTTGAGGAATTGCGCCAGGTTCTCCCCACAATTGTCCCTGATTCGACGCTGACCGACTTGCTCAATCAACTCAACACCGCCGAACAGAGATTGGTGGTCATGCAGCAGGAATACGCGGCGGATCATCCCACCTTCATCCAGGCGAAAGATTTGGTGATCAAGATCAACGGCCAGATCAACGACCGCGTCAACGGCATCATGAAGGGGCTCGAATCCGACGCCTCGTCGGCCAGAAAACGGGCCGACCATCTCAAGCAAACGGTCGAAGAAGCCAAAAAAGCGGATCAGGAAAAGGCCGAAACCAGCAGGCCCTACTACGAAAAGAAGCGCGAACTGGAGTCTTTGCTCAAATTCAGCCAGATACTCACGCTCAAGCTCGAAGCCCAACGGCTGGATGTCAATCTTCCCAAAACGATGGTGGTGCTCACGGACCCTGCCACAGTCAGCGATGAACCCGTGCGTCCACGGGTGTTTTTGAACATCACCCTGGGTGTCGTCGTTGGACTCATTGTCGGCATCGGCCTTGCGTTCTTCATCGAGTATCTCGACACCAGCGTGAAGACCATTGATGACGTGGAACGCTCGCTGCAATCACCCGTGCTGGGGGTCATCCCGCAAGACATCGGCTCACTGCTTGAGGAAGGTGGAGAAGGAGCGCATGCGGAAGCTTATCGCGTGTTGCGCACCAACCTCCTGTTCTCGCGCAAGGATGAGAAACTCAATTCCGTGGCGGTCGTTAGCGCTGGTGCCGGCGAAGGCAAATCCACCACGGTCTTCAATCTCGCCGCCATTTTCGCCCAGAGCGGCCAGCGCGTCATCATCGTGGACTCCGACCTTCGTCGTCCCACGTTGCACAAGCGTTTCGGCGTGGCCAACACCATTGGTTTGACCAACTACCTGCTCAAGCAAAACACCCTTGAGGAAGTCATTCAGACCACAAACCTTCCGACCCTGGACTTCATGGCCAGCGGCAAGCTGCCCAGCAGTTCCTTGGGCATCTTGAGTTCCAACCAGATGAAGGAACTCATTACAGACCTCAAGCGCCGCTACGATTTCGTGTTCTTCGATTCGCCGCCGATCATGGGCGTGAGTGATGCCTCCATCCTGGCCAGCGAAGTGGACATGACCATCCAGGTCATCCAATACCGCCGCTATCCGCAGCCGATGAACATCCGCGCCAAACAACTCATCGAGAAGGTCGGTGGCAACCTCATCGGCATCGTTCTCAACAACATCAACATGTCGCAGGACGAGAGCTACTACTACTACAGCGGCTACTACCACGACTACTACTCCAAGAACGAGGAGATGGAGGAGGCTTCACCGGCCGAAAATGGCGCTGCCGCAGCCGACTCAAGCCGGCCCAAGGTGGAAATCAAACAAAAGTATTGATTGTTGCTCCGGGTTCTTGAACATGTCCTCAATGAAATTTTTCAGCTGGAGTAACGGATTCAAAGGGTTCTGGGCTGCGATGACAGTGTTGCCGGTTGCACTGCTCTCCGGATGCGCAACATACGACGATCCCAAGTTCAGTGACACCCCTCAGTCGGTCGTCGCCACGACTCCGTCTGCCGCGTCGGAATCGAACGGCAGTATCCTTTCCATCGGCGAACGCGACGACAAGTTCACTGTGGGAGACTTCGTGACCGTTACGTTCTCAGGGGTCGGCACACCGCCGCAACCGCATGAAGAACAGGTCAAGAGCGACGGCAATGTCACGCTGCCCCTGATCGGAGCCGTGAAAGCCGAGGGCAAATCTCCGGGCGAACTCCAGCTCGACATCTACAACCGCTACGTCCCCAAATACTACACGGTCAGTTCCGGATTCACCGTCACAGTGAAACCCAAGGAACGCGTCTATTACGTCGGCGGCGAAGTGAAGATGCCCGGACCAAAAATGTATCTGGGCAAGACCACCGTGACCAAGGCCATTCAAACAGCGGGCGACTTCACGGATTTCGCCAATAAACGCAGCGTCAAACTCACCCGGGCCGACGGCACAAAACTGACCGTCAATTGCAACAAGGCCATCGGCAATCCCGCGTTGGATCCGCCGGTGTTTCCCGGGGATCAAATCCACGTGAAACGGCGTATCTTCTAAATGGTCAGGCTGGACATTCTTTTAGGAAAAAAGGCGGGCGAACACTGGTTTGCCCGCCGTTTTCCTGTACGCATCGGACGCGACTCCGCCTGTGACCTGAAAATCGAAGACGACGGTGTCTGGGCTGACCACGCCGCCATCCATCTGGATCGCGACAAAGGATTCCTGCTTCAAACCCAACCCGGAGTCACCGCGACCGTCAATGGAGAAACCCTCCAATCCGCCCGGCTGCGCAACGGTGACACGATTGTTTTGGGTGCCGCCCGGATCCGGTTTCGGCTCGCCGATCCGCGCCTGCGCAATCTCTGGTTACGGGAAGCCTTCCTTTGGGCGATGGTCGCGGCTGTTGCGGTCGCGCAAATCGTCCTGATTTGCCGTGTTCTGGAATGAGCGCGGGCCGCGCTTGCGGGATTTCAATGCCGGAAATGCCGCGCGCCGGTGAATGCCATCGCCACGCCACGCTCGTCCGCCGCCGCGATGACTTCCGCGTCACGCACCGAGCCTCCGGGTTGAATGGCCGCTGTCGCGCCCGCTTCAGCCGCTGCGATCAATCCATCTGGAAACGGGAAAAACGCGTCGCTGCACACCACGCTGCCTTTCAGCGACAGCTTCGCCTCGCCCGCCTTCCACACCGCGATGCGGCTGGAGTCCACACGGCTCATCTGGCCCGCGCCCACACCCAGCGTGCGGTCCGCGCCGCTGTAAAGAATGGCATTCGACTTCAGATGCTTCACGATCCGCCACCCGAACAGCATTGCGCGCAACTCGGACTCCGTCGGCTGCCGCTTCGTCACGATTTTCAAGTCGGCCACGGTTGTGATTTTCATGTCCCGCTGTTGCATCAAGAACGATTCCGCGCCCACACTGCGCACATCCCACGGCCTGGCCGCTAGAGGACTTTTCAGAATCTTCAGCAACCGCAGATTCTTCTTTTTCTGCAAAACCGCCAGCGCGTCCGCTGAAAAATCCGGAGCAACGATGACCTCGCTGAAAATCTCCGCGATCGCCTCCGCGCAAGCCGCGTCCAGCGCCTTGTTCACGGCGATGATGCCTCCGAACGGCGCCTGCCGGTCCGTCGCAAACGCCTTCTCCCACGCATCGCGCAGATTGTCCGCCTGTCCCACACCGCACGGATTCGTGTGTTTGAGAATCGCCAGCGTCGGAGGCTCACCGTCAAATTCCGCGATCAATGCCGCCGCCGCCGTCAGATCCAGGATGTTGTTGTAGGACAATTCCTTGCCGTGCAGTTGCGTGAAGAATTCGTTGAACTTCCCATACAGCGCCGCCGCCTGATGCGGATTCTCCCCGTAACGCAAGCATTGCGACAACGGAGCGGAAACCGCCAGCGACGACGGCAACCCGTCGCTTGAAACCCGGAACTCGGAACTCAAATGCGCCGCTATCGCCGCGTCATACGCCGCCGTCCGCGCATACACTTTCGCCGCCAGCGTGCGTCGCAATTCCAGCGTCGTGTCGCCGCCCGCCTTGATCTGGTCCGCCACCGTCGCGTAGTCCG
>DAOLDN010000009.1:0-19681 GCA_035327385.1 Verrucomicrobiota bacterium
ACGGCCGGGGCGTTGGTGGCCGGCGCGGGCACTGTGATGGAGGCGGCCGGAGAATTGGTGGACGGTGCGGGAGCGGTTTCAGCGGGCAGACGCAGTTTCGTGCGCAGGACGGCGCGCATTTCCGGGGGCATTCCGCGTTCCACGTCGAGCATGCGACCGAGCAGTTCGGACGCGATTTCCTCCAGCGTCGGCAGTCCGATGGCCATATCGCGGGACTCGATCTGCTTCTGGTAATTATCGAGCACCAGGCGTGCGAGCCGTTGGAAGCCCGCCGCGCGGTCCTCCTCGTCAATCAACAACGCGTGATACGACTGGATCAACAACCCTTCGATGATGGCTTTGATCCGGTTGCGGTCGGTTTCGTTGACATCGCCCTGAACGCGTTGCACGGCGTATTCTTCGAGCGACGTGTTCTGCGGGTTGGCGGTGAGATTGTCATCCAGCAAAGGCGCGTCGGGAAATTTGTCCTGAAGCACACGGTACCATCGCGCGGCCTCGGCAATGCGGTTTTGGACGTAATTGAAGTACACGGCGTCCTTGACGATGTTGCGTTGGGCGCGCCGGAAGCCCGTTTTCTGGTTTTCGTCCGGCTCATTGGCGATCATCTCGTCGTAGGCGTCGTAAACCTTCGGAAAAATATCCAGGTTGGGACCAAACTCGAAGGCTTCTTCGAATGGATTCTCAACAAGCCTGCCCCGATAAAAACTCAACTGCATGGATTGATACAGGGCGCGTCGCAGATTGGGCAGGTCTTCCGGCTTCACCTTCTCCGGGTGCTGGGCGGCTTTCTCCAGTCCCTTCGCCGCCCAATAGATCGCATGCGCCTCCGGCAACCGCCATTCGAGCGGGCCGTATTTTTCCTCGACCTCTTTCATGAACTGCGGGTCCATCTTGTACTTGTTGGTCAAAATGCCCAGCCGCCGTGCGGCGTCCTCGGTGGCGGGATGGATCAACTCCTCGACGTCCGGCTTTCGCAACTTTCCGAAAACCTCCGCCATTTCGTTGGCCCACTCCTGTTTGTAATACATGTTCGCGTCGTCGAGGTTGTGCCCCATCTTGTGCTGGAAATGCCACGCCAGTTCGCGATACAGCAACGGCTCGTTGGGATTGTATTTGATGCCCTCGTCGCGCAGCAGTTCGATGCCCGCCCGCACCCAGCGCCAGCGGTCGGCAAAATCCTTGAACTTCACGGAGATGTTGTAGGACATGTTCCACGCCTGATGCACCCACACCTGCGGATAATGCGGTTCGAGCTTCGTGATCCAGTCCGCGAGCTGCTGCATCTCGAAAAACTTGTCCTCGTCCTGCAATTCCGTGGCGCGTATCCACAGCGCGTTGGCGATCAATCCCCGAAAACTCCCCAGCGCCACGGTCGTGAACGCCAGCACGGGCGGCGCATTCTCCAACGGTTCGCGTCGCGTCAATCCCAGCGCACTGCGATCGTGGTTCAACGACTTTTGAGTGAACGAAGCCCCGACCAGCAACGCCACGGCGAGCGCCAGCAACAGGATTTTTTTGACGCGGCGGTTCATTTGCCGAAGCTCCAAGCTCCAAGTTCCAAGTTCCAGAGAAGCTCCAAACGCCAAACATCAAGAACCGCCCCGGCATACCCGCCTTTGGAGCTTGGAACTTGGTGTTTGGAGTTTGGTGTTTTCATTGTTGCTGCGCCGTCGCCAGTTCGCGGCGGCTGAAAACATATATTCCGAACACGGCAAAAATGCCGCCCAGCACCAGAACGATCTGACCGACCGCGCGGCCCAGTTCGCCCCAGGTGATGCTGCGGCCCGTGCTCAACGCGTCCACGGGCGAAAAGTCCTTCGCCAGATTGATGACCGTCAACACGACGCGGAAGAATGGTACGGCCACGAAATCAATCACCGAACTGCCGACCTCGCCCGTCTCCGAATTGCTGCCCATCACAGTGCCCTCCTCCACCACGTTGGCCAGTGTGCCAGTGGAAACCGACATCAACAACAACGCCAGCGAGAAAAACGCCGCCACCGGAAACGACAGGAAACTGGCCGACGCCAGCCCAAGGGCCGCCAGCAACGCCATCCAGCACAGGATGATTCCCAGTCCACGGACGTAATTCAGGGCGAAGCCGCTTTCGCGATACAACACCTCCATGCCGTCTTCCAACGGAAACAACAGCGCCGTTTCGTTCAGATTGCGAAAACCCACCGACAAAATGCCGTCCGGCCCGACAAGCCCCGGCGGCAGTTCAATCTCATGGAACGTGTCCGGCGCAAGACTCATGGCCTCGCTGCGCCACACCCGCTTCAATTCGGCCGAGCCGGCCTGCCAGAACGCGATGAAAGTCCCCGAAGGACTTTTCTGCGCCGCGTTGAATTTCACCCGCAGATACAGCGGCCTGTCCTGCAACTCCTTCGCCGCCGACCCCAGGTCAATGTCCCAGAAACGGAATCCGCCCGGCGGCACCAATTGCAATTCCGCCTTGATCTGCTCGCGGATCTGGTTTCTCAGGAGCTTTCGGTCCACCTGGGCCACGGGGCTTTGCTTGAGACGTTCCGCCATGACACTGTCGGTTTCCTTCTCGATCTCCGAGGCAAAACTTCGTTCCTTGGCTGCGGCGCGGGCGACGAGCACCTCGTTGCGCAAAACGTGCTGTTCTTCGAGCGGCAGCTTGGTGGCACGCCATTGCAGCAACGCGTAAACGCTTCCACCCGCCAGTGCCAGCAACGCGGCGTTCAACGTCACGATGCCCAGCCATTTGCCCAGCCATATCTGCCAGCGCGCAATGGGCTTCACGGCCACCATCTGCATCTGACATTCCTCGATGTCGCGCGCCAGCGTCCCGCAAGCAAGCCACAAGGTCGAAAGCCCCAGCAACGCGGAAATCACACTCAACGTGTAGGTCAGCAGGATTTGCGTGAAGCCGCGCGCCGTGCCGTCGTCCTTGATCAACACCGGCAACGCCACGACTGTCGCGAGCAAGAGTACGGCAATCACGACGAAGAGCCGGAAACGGAAGGCGGCCTTCCACGTCAACCAAGTGATGGCGAAGAGGCGTTGCATGTCAGTTGGAGACGGGGCGAATGGGACTCATGCGACCTATTTTTTGCCGCCCAACAATGACGAAAGTTTCTCGTCGGCTTTGGAGAGGTCCACCGGCTTTTGTTCCGTTGCTGGCGGCGGTTTGCTGGCGGGTGCGGGCGAAGGCTCAACTTTCGTGAGCGACTCGAGTTTCTTTTCATCAACCGCAGGCGAGGCGCTCTTCACAGGCGCAGGCGCAACAGGGGCGGCTTGTGGCAACGTCAATTTCTCCAGCACCTTGTCGGGGGCGGGTTTTGCGTCAGCATCGCCGCGCAGATAAGCGGCGACTTTTGCACCGGACTGGGCGCCGCTGGTTTCCTGCGCGGCGCGTTTGGCTTTTTCAACCACTTCCAAAAAATAACTTTCGAGATTCTGCGTGGGGTTGTCCACACGCACCTCGCCGTTGCCGGCGTCCTTGCGGATGGTTTCCAGCACGCGCTCCATCGTCTCGCGAGGCAGCACCGGTGTGGTGATGCGCAACGTGTCGGGCTTGGCGAGCAGTTCCTTGAGCGTTCCCAGCGCCTGAATCTTTCCGCCGTAATAGATCACGACACGGTCGCAGACGTCTTCAACATCGGACAGAAGATGGCTGCTGAGAATCACCGTTTTACCGCGCCGGGCAAGCGCGAGAATGAGGTCCTTGATCTCGCGACAGCCGATGGGGTCGAGACCGGACGTAGGCTCATCGAGGATGACGAGGTCGGGATCGTTGATCAGCGCCTGAGCCAGGCCGATGCGGCGTTGCATGCCTTTCGAGAATTCGCCAACGGCGCGCGTGCGCGTCTGGTTCAGGCCGACCATTTCCAGCAATTGCTCGGCGCGGTTGTTGCGCTCGCCCTTGTCCAGATGGAACAGGTTTCCGAAGAAATCCAGGGTCTCGCGGGAATTAAGGTAGCGATAGAGATATGACTCTTCCGGCAGATAGCCAATGCGCGATTTGGCCTGCACGTTGCGCGGCGAACGTCCGAAGACCTCGATGTGGCCCTTGGTGGGATACAACAGACCGAGCAGCATCTTCACTGTCGTGGATTTGCCGCTGCCATTCGGCCCCAGCAATCCGAACACCTCGCCGCGACGGACATCGAAGTCCACATTGTCCACGGCGCGCGCCTTGGAACGTCCCCAGAAATCCTTGAAGACCTTTGTGAGGCCGCGGACGGAAACGACGACTTCATCGGATTTCCTATTTTCGATTTCCGATTTTTGACTGGGTACGATCGCGGTCATTGTGCGGCTGAGTTATGTTGTTTCCACTCCGGTGACTGAATATGGCTTCAAATCACAAAATCAGCACCGGGCTCCATCATCGGATCGGCGGGCATTTCAGTTTCTGAGAATGAATCACTCACCCACGGATACTCCATTCATCAAGCCATCTTCGGCGTCAACTGGCCCGATGCCTCGTGGCGCGAGCCTCCGTCGCCACCGCCGGATTCCGATTCGGGATGAAAATGCTCCAGTTCCTCGCCTTTGCGCACGAGCCGGGCGCTGTTGAAAATCACGATGATCGAACCCGCGTTGTGCAGGATGGCGGCGATGATCGGGCCGACGTATCCGAACGCCGCCGCCGCGAGTCCGCCGATGATGAACAGGACGCCGAACATGAAATTCTGGTTGATCACGGTGCGCGTGCTTTGCGACAGCTTCACGAGGAACGGCAGCCGGCGAAGGTCGTTGTTCATGAGCGCAATCGTGGCGCTGTGGATGGCAACCTCGCTGCCGGCGGCGCCCATGGCGATGCCGATGTCTCCCGCAGCCAGCGCAGGCGCGTCGTTCACGCCGTCGCCGATGACCGCGACCTTGTAACCCTTGGCTTTCACGGCGCGGACGAATTCGACTTTGTTCTGCGGCAGACAATCGCCCTTGGCTTCTTCGCAGCCGATCTCGGCAGCCACGCGCGTGGCCACGGGCTGGCGATCGCCGCTGACCATGGCGATGCGACGCACTCCGGCTTCCTTGAGTTCCGCCAGCGACTCGCGCGCTTCCGAGCGTGTCTTGTCCTGCAATCCGACCCAGCCGATGCATTTGCCGTTGCGAGCGACAAAGATCAAACTCCAGCCCTCGGTTTCGTTCAAGTCCACGGACTTTTCAAAACCGCCGTCCACGCCGTTGTCCTTGAGCCATTGGGCGCGACCGACAAGAACGTTCGCGCCGTTCACGTCGGCTTTCACGCCCCGTCCGGCTGTCTCGGCGAAATCCTTCGGCTCGGGCAGCGGCACTCCGGCTTCCTTGGCCAGTTGCGAGAGCGCCTTGGCTGTGGGGTGATTGCTGTATTTTTCGGCGGTGGCCGCGACCAGCAGCAGTTCGGCAGGTTTGGTTTCGCCGATGGGCGCGAGACGGCTGACGGCGAGTTCGCCCGTTGTGAGCGTTCCGGTTTTATCGAAGACGAAAGCGTTGATCTTGGCTGCGGCTTCGATGTCCGCGACGTTTTTGATCAAAATACCCAGTCGCGCGGCGGCGGACAGCGCGGCGACCATCGCCGTCGGCGTGGCCAGAATGAAAGCGCACGGGCAGGCAACGACCAGCACTGCAATCACGCGTTCCAAGTCATGAGTGAACGCCCAGACCAGCGCTCCGATGACCAGCACGAGCGGCGTATAGAAGCTCATGTACTGGTCCACGATTTTCATGATCGGCAGCTTGGTCTTTTCCGCCGCCAAAATCAGTTCACGCACACGGCCCAACGTGGTGTCCGTGCCGGCACGGCTGACTTTGATCTCCAGAACGCCGGTCAGGTTGACTGTGCCGGCAAAGACTTCGTCGCCCGGCTTTTTGTCCACGGGCAAAGATTCGCCGGTGATGGTGGCCTGGTTGAATGAACCCTGGCCGTTCGCGATGACGCCGTCGGCGGCCACGTTGTCGCCGGGGCGGATGCGGATGACGTCGCCGACCGCAAGCTGGCTGGCGGGGACTTCCTCCTCGGATTTGTCGGCCTTGATGCGGCGCGCTTTGGTGGGCGTGAGTTTGATGAGCGATTCAATGGATTGCCGCGCGCCCTCGGCGGTCCGGGTCTCGATGATTTCGCCCATCAACATGAAAAACGCCACGACGCCCGCCGTCTTGTAATCGCCCGAGGCGAACGCCGCGAGCACGGCGATGGAGACGAGTTCGTTGATGCCGAGAATGCCGCGGCGGATGTCCTTGATGCCGGTCCAGACGATGGGCCAGCCGAGGATGATGGCCCCGATCATTGCGCTGGCGCTGGCGACGGTGTTGGCGTTCGGGAAAAGCCAGTCCACGATGAAGGCGTTGATGACGAACAGCACGCCGCCAATGGTCTGCTTGAGGCGCACGGGCGCGTGTTCGTGGTCGTGGCCGCAACCGCACGACGGGCCGTGCTCGTGATGATGAGCGTGGTCGTGCTCCTGATGGCTTAGAAGGGATGTGACTTGCATACGACTATCTTTGGGCCGGCGAATTGGTTCTCGGACGTTCCGGTTCGCGCTTCAACAATATCCTCAATTCACGCGGCTGGCCATCGGCACGATCGAGAATGATGTTTTTTTCGTCAGCGTTTGCCAGAACGCGCTGCCAACGCTCCGTGAGCAGACGCTGTTGGAAGAGTTCCGGGTTTTTCTTGTACTCGGGCAGTTGCTCCCTGAACGCGGTGGCGTCAGCCATGATGTTCTTGAGGTAACGCGAACTGGCCGTCTTGCCTGAATTGACAATGGCGTTGGCCTCCGCTCTTGACGACGCCAGCAATGCGTCCGCCTCGCCCTGCGCTGCGAGGACGACCTTGTTCTTGTCCGCCTCGGCCCCGGTCACGGCGTCGAAGGCCTCCTTCACGTAACGCGGCGGAACGATCCTCACGTTCATCGTGTCGAGTGTGATGCCGAGGTCCAACCGGTCCGAAAGTTGTGTGACGCGGCGCACGACCTTTTCCTTGAACGCATCGTTGTTCTTCAGCGCTTCGTCCACGGTCATCTGGGACGATGCCCACACGAGCGCGTTGTCAAGGGCGGCCTGAACGACGTTTGAGGCCGAAGTGAAGGCGAACACGTAGGCCAGCGCATCCGTGACGCGATAACCCATGGTGGCGCGCGCGTGGACGATGTTCCCGTCGGATGTGAGCGTATAGCCGTCAATCGCGGGATTCAGAGACGGCATTGGCGGCGGCTCGGTGCCGGCCACTTCCATTTCGGGCGTCGTGGCGTACCAGCCCACACCCGATGTCACAGACTGGATCTGGCCGATGGGAATCCTGACGACTTCATCAATCGGCGGCGGCCAGGCAAAGTGCAATCCCGGCTCAAGCAACTGCGCGTCGCCCTTGCCCGTGGGTTTTCCGAAACGGAGAATGACAGCGCGCTCGCCCGGCTGCACCCGCACGACGCCGGACGCGAAAAACACAATGATCAGCACCAGCATCACCAGCTTGACGAAAAAGAAACTGCTGCCAAGCGCCTCAGCCAGGGCGCGCGATCCGACATCCTGCACCTCGCTGTCCTTCGCGGCCGGCTTCGCGGCGGGCGGATGCGGGTGATCGTGATGGTCGTGAGGGTCGTGTTCGCTCATGATTGTGGATTACTTGGATTTGAGCGATGAACCGTCCAGCAAATCCAGAGGTGGTGTGCGTTGGTCGAGGATGAGCGTGGTGCGGTCCTTCAACGTTTCCTCCAACGCGCGGATCTTCAGCAGGAAGACCGCGAACTCGGGATTCTCGCGAAAGACTTCCAGGGATTTGGCGGCTTCCTTTTCGGCTTCGCCCTGGAATTCGATGACCTTCGCGCCGGCCTGCGCCAGAAGTTCCTCGCGTTCGAGGTTGGCGGCGCTGCGGATGTTGGCCGCCTGCGCGTTGCCCTCGGCGGTGAGTTTCAACACCACGCGCTGCCGTTCCTCGCGCATGCGGTCGAACACTTTTTGCGTGATGCTCTCGGGCAATCCAAGGCGTTTGATGCCGAGAAATCTCACGTCCACGCCGTAATTCTGCAACGCTTGCGGCTGGACGCGAGCGAGGATTTCGCCCTCGATCTCCGTGAACTTCAACTGGTTCTCGTCGGTGGAGATCAGTTCCGAGAACCTGTGCGAACCGATGACGGCGTTTTTGTGGCTGCGGATCATTTCATCAAGGTCCTTGCGCGCACGGTCGAGTGAATCACCGAAGCGTTCGCGGAACAGCGTCGGGTTGCGGATGCTCCAGCCCGCGAAGACGGACACGAGCACGTTGATCTTGTCCGACGTGTAGGTTTCCTCGAATTTGCCGTCGAGGTTTTGCGTACGTTTGTCGAACTTCTGCACCTTTTGCACCGGCCACGGCCATTTGACGTACAGTCCCGGCTCGGGTTTGTCCGGGTCGGCGTTGATGGTGCGCGTGGGTTTGCCGAAGGTGGTGACGAGCGCCACCTCAGTCTCCCGCACCTGGAAGCAGAACAGGAGCATCACAAACACCGCCATCAGCAGGAACCCGACTATCAATGTGAGGGAATTGCGTTTCATAAAAATCGTATCATTTCCTGTCGCCGACCGTCAGGTTCAACAGATCCTGACGGATGCGTTCTTCGAGATTGAGCTGCACCACATCGGAGGTGTTCGTGGGAGCGATGACGTATTTGCGCGCGTTGGTGCCGGACGAGGCCAGCGTGTCGAGGTACAGTCGCATGCGATAAACCTCCGGTGACGCCAGGTAAGCCGCGACCTGGTTCGTGAACTGGCCGGCGACGGCCGTGGCGTCGCTCTTGCGTCGCAATGCGGTAGCCTGCGCCGCGCGGACTCGAGTGTTGGCCTCCGAGCCGGCCAGCGCGACGGTCGCAGAGGCTTCGCCCTCAGCCTGCAATACCCTGGCTTCCATCTCCTGTTGCGCGCTCACGACAGCCTGATACGCGTCCGCAATCTTTGTCGGCGGATGAATGTCCTGCAACCCGACGAACAGGATGTTCACGCCAAGCTGGAGTGTGTTGGCTTCGTCTTGAACGCGTTTGAGAATTTCAGCGGCGGCCTGATCGCGACTCGTGGTCATGATTTCGGCGAGGTCCGCACCGGCCAGATGGCGCACCACGGCGCGAGTGGCGATTTCTTCGAGGAACTTGCCGGAGTCATCGTAATTGTAGGCCCACGCGCGGACATCCGAGATTTCATACTGGATGGGAATGCTCAACGTCAGAAGGTTGACGGGAACGGAGCGTTCGCCGGTCGAGTCGTTCGTGCCGACCGGAGTGGTGTCGCGACTGGCGACCAGCAGGTTGAACTCCTCTTTGTAATGCGGAATCGTCCACAAAAAGACGGGGTCGTTTTCCCGCGCCGGGTCGGGGACGAAACCGACGTTGACCGTGCGCAGTTCGGCGGTGCGGAAGCGATAGACCTTGTCCACGGGCCAGGGCCATTTCAAATGAGGACCGGCCTCCAGCACCGCGCGCTGTTTCAGCGGTCTGCCGAAGCGTTCGATCAATCCCTGTTCGCCCGGCTCGATGAACACGACGCACGTGGACAACAACAGGATGACGACCTGCACCAGGATGATCCAACCGAGCGAACGTTCGAGAAATCTGTAAAACCAGGTCTCCGACACCTTGAAACCGAATTGATAATCCAGGGCGTGCGCTGCGGTGCTCACGAGACCTTCCGGCGTGCCGGCCAGTCCGACGAGACGGCTTTCGTAGATGGGCCGCGAGACACGACCCTTCATTCGCGGACGATAGATTTCGAGGATGAGATTGACGAGCGTCTCGATGGCGATGATGCCGAGCAGCACGGTGATGCCGCGCGCCACATAATGATCCGCCCGCGCCGCGCCCGCTTCAACAACGCCGATGCCCACCGTCACCGCCAGCGCCAGATACGCCAGCAACAACAAATAGCCTGCGCCGGGCCGCAACAGCCGGACCTTCTCCAGCCGGGCCGCCGTCGCGGAATATTTGCCGAACAGAAACGCCACGAGAAAGATGAAGGCGAACGCTCCGAGCGCGACGAGAGGGTTCCGGATGCCGATGTCCGCGTTGGCCGAAAGCTGGTCGAGCATTTTCCACAACACCCACGCGCCCACGCCCTGCAACGCGCATAACAACACCGTGAACGACGGTACAAAATACTTCTCGAACTGCTCTCGCGACCGTTGCGCGGGCAGCGCGTCCCCTTCCCCGGCGCGCTTGAACAGCGTTTCGCTGGCGGCGGTTCGCGTCAGTTCGTCGTATTCAATCTTCTCCAGCCGCTCCTGCGATTCGAGCCGCATCTGGAACCAGCTCACCAACGACACCAGCAAACCGATGCCGGCGAACACCACGGCGGCCAGTCCGGCGGATGACTGGCAGTACTTTGCGGCGGCCAATCCCGCAACTCCCAGCCCCAGAAACATCGCCAGGTTCACCAGCCCGATTTTTTGATGATTGCGTTCCATTGCTAACTCAGTTCACGGTCTTCAAACAATATCACGGCCGCCGACAACGTCGCCCCCACGTAACAGGCCACATATACCACTGCCTTGCCGACGTAACCCCAGTGAAAGGCGGTCTTGCCCGATTCCAGCACGTCGGCGAGCCAAAAAAGCTGCCAGTTCGGAGTCCCCGTGTAAAGCACACTCGCCCACCATTCGCCCCGTTCGGCGGGCCGACCGAACAGATAGTCCGACATCAATCCCAACAGAAAGACCCCCGAGCAGATGACCAGAGTGGGAATCATGTCGAACCGGGTCGAACACGCCAGCGCCAGCGCCGCCAGTATCCACAGAGCGAACAAAATCAAAATACCCGCCGGCACCAGCCGCCAGTCCATCGCCGCCTCGCGAGCAAAACCCGCCTCGTGATGCGTGAACTGGACCGCAAACGCCGCCACCGTCCCCATCCCCACAACGCCGAACGTCGCCGTCGAGACAAACGGACGCCCCAGAAAATAATTGGCAAACCCGCCCGCCAGATACGCCACCGCCAGTGCGCCGCCAAAAATCGCCACGGCCGCCAGGTCCGTTTTTCCGTAGGCGTCAAACGTCATGCGGCTGGCGATCAATGCGGCCACCAGATTCACATACGTCATCAACGTCAAGGCCGCTGCCACGCCGGCAAACTTGGCCAGCAGGAACTGCGCGCGACCGACGGGTTTGGACAACACGGCCAGAGCCGTTCCCGACCGGATTTCGCGAGCCAGCGACGATGACGCGCTCAACACCGCTCCGAACAGGCCGGACAACAACATCACCGCCAGCACGCTGTTGGTGACCAGTTTCGGCTCCTCACCCAATGCGAAGTAATACGGCGTCGCCAGAAAAATCTCAAAGGCGGAGGACGCCGTCATCAACAGCAGGAACACCGGCTGGCGCACCAACTCCATGAAGGCGTTGATGGCGATGGTAATTGATTGTTTCATTTACAACTCAACTTCGCGGCTGAGGCGCGAGAAAATAGTGAATCCCGCCACCGATTGCAAATGGCGTTTGCCGTCAACACGCCCCAAACCCTATGCTCGGCTCATGCCGAGTGAATCCATGGCCGGCAAACAGGCGCGCGCCGGACGCATCGCAGCCGCGTTGCGCCGGGCGTATCCGGAAGCCCATTGCGAGCTGGACCATTCCAGCCCGCTCCAATTGCTCGTCGCCACGATCCTTTCGGCCCAATGCACGGACAAACGTGTGAACATGGTCACGCCCGTTTTGTTCAAAAAATTTCCGGCGGCAGCCGATTTTGCCAATGCCAGCCTCCCCGACCTGGAGCAGGAAATCCGCACCACGGGCTTTTATCGCAACAAGGCAAAGAACATCCAGGCCTGCTGCCGCAAACTCGTCGAACGACACAACGGCGAAGTCCCGAAGACGATGGAGGAACTGACCGCGCTCGACGGCGTGGGCCGCAAAACGGCGAACGTCGTTCTCGGAAACGCCTTCGGCATCAACGTCGGCGTCGTGGTGGACACCCACGTTTCGCGATTGTCGCGACGACTGGGCCTGACGCGGCAGACCGATCCTGAAAAGATCGAGCAGGAGTTGATGAAGATCATTCCGCAATCCGACTGGGCGTTGTGGAGCCACTGGCTCATCTGGCATGGACGACGCCGTTGTGATGCCCGCAAACCGGACTGCGACGGGTGCGAGTTGCGGGAATTGTGTCCCCGCACAGGCGTGAAAACGAGTGCGGCGCGGAATGACCGCGCGAAATGACGAATGACGAAACCATAATGACGAAAAAAATCCCAATCTCCAATATCCGACAACCGATGACTCCGAGATGGCACGCGGCCACTTCACCGATTGCGTCATTCGTCATTCTCTAGTCTGTCGGATTTCGTCATTCGTCATTTCCCCACCATGATTTGGTTGTTGCTCAACTCCGGCGCTTGCAATCCCGCCTACAACATGGCGCTGGATGAAGCGATGCTGGAAAATGTTTCAAGCCTCGGAAAACCGGTTCTGCGTTTCTACGGCTGGACACAGCCGGCGGCGTCGTTTGGTTACTTCCAGAGATTCGCGGATGTCGAGCGCGCCACCCTGCTTCGCCCACTGGTGCGGCGACCCACGGCCGGCGGCATCGTGCCACACGATGCGGACTGGACCTACAGCGCGGCGTTTCCGTGCGGTCACGAGTGGCATTCGTTGCGGGCGGAGGAAAGTTATCGTCGCATCCATGAATGGATACGCTCCGCGTTTGCTCGCATGGATGTTTCCACCGAACTCGCTCCGTGCTGCAAGCTCGCCTCGCCGGGCCAGTGCTTCGCGGGATATGAAAAATTTGATCTGCTCTGGCACGGCAGGAAGATTGCCGGCGCGGCGCAGCGTCGCACGAAAACCGGACTGCTCATTCAAGGCCCGGTGCAACCGCCGCCAATCCAGCTCGCCCGCGACGATTGGCAGCATGCGATGCGCGCGGCTGCCGCGGAGGGATTCGGCGTTGAATGGCAGGAGTTCAAACTGGACGACGCGCTGGAACAATGCGCCGGGAGTCTGGCGGATGAAAAGTATTCGCGCGACGCTTTCAATCGCAAGAGATGAATCCGTCCCGTATGCCAATGGCGACACCGGGACTTCAACGATCCTTCCGCCAAACTTCCGTTTGCCCGATTACGCGCCGGGGGCTACTTTCTCCAAAAATTGAAATGACGTTTGCCGCCATCAAAAACCCGCATCCGGCACGGGTGACTGTTCCGCTCCCCGTTCAGTTCACAAGCCTGTTCGCCTGCATCCTGTTGAGCGCCTTCCCCGCGAACGGGCAAATTCCCATCAGCGCAGGCACTTACGCGCAAAGTTTTGACACGCTGGCGACCAGCGGCACGGCCAATGCCTGGGCGGACAACGCGACGATTGCGGGTTGGTACGCCTCGACGGGCGTCACGGCTGTTGCCAGCGTGACTGCTCCGGGGTATCGGGGAGGCAGCGGCGACGGCACCGCCGGCGCGCTGTGGAGTTTCGGTGTCTCTGGCGTCAATCCCATTTCAGATCGCGCCCTCGGCGCGTTGGGATCAGGCTCGTTCAAGGTCATCGCATTCGGAGTGAGGTTCACCAACGACACGTCGCTCACCATCACGAATCCCGTGGTCTCGTTCACCGGCGAAATGTGGCGTCCGCCCAACGGCGGCACTGCGGTCCCGAACACGCTCGCGTTCGCCTACAAGGTCAACAGCGCACCGATCATCAGCGCCGACGCCGGCAATTTGACGCCCGGCTGGACGGCGTTTCCCGCGTTGGACTTCGTATCGCCATTCATCACCACCGGCAGCGGCTTCGCCCTGGACGGCAATGAATCCACGAATCGCCAGGTGTTCGACTCGGTCGCGTTGACCGGCGTGACGGTTCAGCCCGGCGAGGAACTTTTTTTGCGCTGGCGAACGATTGACGACACCGGCAGCGACGGCGGTCTGGCGATTGACGACTTGACGGTGACGTTCGACGGAGTTGAAACGCCCGAACCTCCCGCGCCCACGACAACCAACACGCTGACGGTGATGCAGTACAACGTGAAGGGCAACGGCGTCGAGGACTGGAGCACGAACTCGGCGCAAGTGCAGGCCATCGGACGGCAGATCACGTATTTGAACCCGGACATCATTGCGTTCAACGAGATTCCGCAGACCAACGTCTGGCAGATGGCAAATTGGGCCAAAGACTTTCTGGCGGGCTACAACCTCGCCACCAATTCCGGCACGGACGGTTTCATCCGCAGCGTCATCGCCAGCCGGCATCCCATCACGCGCTCGACGAAATGGCTGGACGGAGTGGACCTTCGGATATTTGGCTACACCAACGACAATCAGGCCCTCGATAATTTCACACGCGATCTCTTCGAGGCGCAAATTTCAGTCCCGGGTTATCCGCAGCCGTTGCACGTGTTCACAACGCACCTCAAAGCCACGACGTCCGGCGAATACCCGGACAGCGCCGCCAAGCGCGCCGCCGAGGCAGCAGCCATCACCAATTTTCTCGCCACAAACATCCTGTCGCAGTTTCCACTTCGCCCGTACTTGCTCGCAGGCGATCTGAACGACAACGACACCAACACGCTCGCCATCCAACGGCTCATTGCTCCCGCCACCGGACTGCATCTGACCAACCCCCGAAATCCCGTCACCGGC
Organism: Verrucomicrobiota bacterium; assembly: GCA_035327385.1. Taxonomy (GTDB): domain Bacteria; phylum Verrucomicrobiota; class Verrucomicrobiia; order Limisphaerales; family JADLHS01; genus DAOLDN01. The sequence goes on from DAOLDN010000009.1 coordinate 14,539, forward strand.
AGCATCAACACCTATTCCACCACCACCGCCAATCCCTCCAGCCGGCTCGATTACATCATGCCCAGCACTCTGCTGGCGTCGAACGTCCGCACCGGCATGGTTTTCCGAACCGACCGCCTCACGCCGTTGCCGCCTAACCTCAACAGCAACGACTGCAAAATCGCCTCCGACCACCTGCCCGTGGTGATGGTGTTCAACAACCCGTACGACAAACCCATTGCGTTCACGTCCATCCAGCGCAGCAACACGACCGTCTCACTGACGTGGAATTCAGTCCTCGGCCAGCCTTACGTGCTGCAGTCCTCCACCAACCTGAACTCCTGGACAACGCTGGCCACAAACCTCATTGCCACGGGAGACACGTTCGTATTGAACACGAACGTCATCGGCGACGTGCGTCATTTTCGGTTATATCGAGCGCCCTGATACCGGCACAATCGCGGTCCAGCAGGTGTTGCCGAACTTGGATTTGAATCTTTCAACAACCGGCTCGACCTGGATTTGCGGCGGGAAGATGGCGAACGTCGTTGAACCACTGCCGGACATCAACGCGGCAGCCGCTCCGTTCTCACGAAGGAATTCCTGATACAGCGCGAGGATTGGAAATTTATCCAGGGCGGGCGCTTCGAGCGAATTGTAGAACGCCCTGCCCGCGTTTTCCAATGTGTCACGTTGCAGCAACGCCACCAGTTCGGCGGCGCGGCCAGTGCGACCGTTCAGTGCGGCAGGAAATCGCGCGAGGTTTTGATACGCCCACGGCGTGGAGATGCCAAAGCCGGGATGGACGAGCAGGAATTGAGCGCCTCGCAACGCGGGGAACGCGTCCAGCGGCTGGACCTTCTCGCCGCGACCGGTGGCGATCGCCGGTTTGGATTGCAGGAAGAACGGAACATCCGAACCGAGCGCGGAGGCCAGTTCGTGAAGTTTCTCATCTTTCAGCGGCGAGTCGAAAAGTTCGTTCAGCCCGAGCAACGTCGTCGCCGCATTTCCGCTGCCACCGCCGAGGCCGGCGGCCAACGGCAGTTTCTTTTCCAGATGAATCTGAACGCCGTCGGATATGTTTGCAGCGCCGAGAAATGCCGTCGCCGCGTGATGCACGAGATTGCCCGAATCCACAGGCAGGGAGGCGTCACTGCATGTCAATCGGACTCCATTACCGCCGAGCGTGAACGTCAGCCGGTCGCACACGTTGACGGGATGAAACACGGTTTCCAACTCGTGAAATCCGTCGGGTCGTTTGCCGAGGATGTTCAGCAGCAGGTTGACCTTGCAGGGCGATTGTTTTTCGAGGGTCATCGTTGCGCGGCGGCCGCGGCCTCGCGTTTGCGGTCGCGACGTTCCCAATACCAAGCGATCCAGATGCTGATTTCGTAGAGGAACTGGAGCGGCAGGAACATCATCACCTGCGTCAACACTTCGGGCGTCGTGAGAATGGCACCGAGGAACAGGTTGATGACGATCATGTAGCGGCGGCCTTTGGAGAGCATGCTGTAATCGAGCACGCCGATTTTCACCAGCGTGAGGATGACGACCGGCATCTGAAAACCCAGCCCCATGCCGATCATAAATTTACAGACGAAACTGATGTAGTCCTCCGCTCGCCATTGTGTGGCAGAGAAGCCGAGCCATTCGGAATAGGACTGCGACGCGCTCAATGCCAGCGGCGCGAGAATGAAGTAACAGAAGGAAACGCCCGCGAGAAACAACAGGCCGCCGACGCACAAGCCGACTCGGACGTGTTTTCGTTCGTGCATTTTGAGAGCGGGAAACACGAATGATATGACGAAGTAAAAAATGAACGGCGCGGCCAGGACAAGACCGCCGTAGATGGCCACCTGGAATGCGACGAAGAATCCGCCCACGGGACTGAGGTTGATCAATTCAATCTTCAGTTTGGCCAGGGAGACTTCCAGATTCGGGTCGGCTTCGGCCTTCCAGCCGAGCAAGAGATTGGTCCCGACGACGACCGGTTCGAGTGTGACGGCGACGAAGCGGTTGGTGCCGAGGTTGAACGCGGACTGTTGTTCCGGGGACAACGGGAACGTGCCGAGGCGGTTTGTTCCGAACTGGACGGACACGACCTGGTTTGTTCCCGGAGTGCGCAGCTTGGCGCGGTCGAGCGGCCATTTGATGGCTTGAACGACGTAATTGCCCGCGATGAGGCACAGGAGCATGGAAACGCCGAGGGCCGCAGCGCTTTTGATGAGCACCCAGCGAAGGTCCTCCAGGTGTTCGAGGAACGTTTTTACCGGGCCGCCTTCCTGCGATCCGTGGTCGCTCTGACCTTCGTAGTCATCGCCCATGACTGTCGGGTTTCAGATGCGGTCAGGCTTTGGAGGCGTCGGAACTCTGCGAAACAGTCTTTTGAGGCTGGGACTGTCCGCCGTTGGAGGGCAGCCGCTGTTGCTGCGAAGGGGAGTTGTCGTTGGCGGCGTTGTTGATTTCGTCGGTCACTTCACGCGTCGCCTTCTTGAATTCCTTGATGCCCTGGCCAAGACCGCGCGCCAGTTCGGGCACTTTTTTGGCACCGAACAGGATCAACACGACCGCCAGGATCAAAACGATCTCCCAGCCACCCAGCATTGCTGCAAACATTGTATTCATAGACTCGACCAGCATGGTAAACGTTAAGCCGGGGTGCGCGCAGAGTAAAGCGCCAAAACACCCCGGCTCAAAACCTCGCCATCGCTCAATACTTCGGACGCAACAGCACAAATTCCGCGCGGCGGTTCTTGGCCCACGCGGCCTCGCCGTGTCCGGGGTCGGCGGGACGATCTTCACCAAACGTCAATGTGCGAACCCGGGACGGGTCAATGCCTTCCTTCGCCAGCGCCTCGCGCACGGCCAGCGCGCGGCGTTCGCCCAGTGAACGGTTGTACTCCTCGGTGCCGCGTTCGTCGCAATGGCCTTCCACCAGGACTTTCAAGCTCGGATCACCCTTCAAAACGCCCGCAACGTTCTGAATCTTCGACTTTTGCGATGACTTGATGGCGGAACTGTCGAAGTCGAAATACACCGTTTCAGCGGCCAGAGCTGTCCGGTCCATGGCCATCCCTTCGAAACTTTCCAGGTCCGAGAGTGAACCGAAGCTGTCGCCTGAGCCTACTCCGTCATCGGGACTATACACAGGGCCGGGTGGTAGCGAGGTTCCTTCCGTCGTCGGAGCGCCGCTGCGGCTTCCGGGAATCGGCGTGAGGTAACTGGTTTTCTTTTTGCAGCCGGTGGCGGCGAAGGTCAGCGCCATAACGATCACCAGCAGGTAATTTAACTTGAGCATTTTCATCTTCGGTCCTGTGTGTATGTGTGTGGGAAGGGCTATTTGGCCCAACTGGGTTGCGAGTTACTTCCCGAAATTCGGGAAACATCCTTGACCTGTTTGGTCGGCACGTCAAGCAAAGAGAGGACTCGACGTCCCCCCACGCGACGCGCAAAAATCACCGTGCGCGAATTCGGCGCCCACGACGGGTCTTCGCCCGTGGTCAGCACCGTGGCCGTGCCGCCTTCGGCCGGCACAACGCATATATTGAAGTCGCCCATCTGCGACGTGAACACGATCCACTTGCCGTCGGGCGACCAGTCCGGTTCTGACGGATTGCGAACGCCGGCGGTGGGGATGCGTTGAACGGGGCCGCCGGCGGCGGGCACTTTGGCCAGCACACGGCGACCATCCATCTTGGTCGCAAAACAAATCCACCGTCCGTCCGGCGACCAGCATGGCGCGGATTCGTCCTCCTTGGTCTTCGTCAACTGCTTCAGATTGCCACCGTCGGCGTCCGCGACATAAACATCCGGGCTGCCGCCCTTGCTGAGGATCATCGCCACCTTGGTTCCATCGGGCGACACTGCCGCGCCGGAGTTCATTCCGGAATAACGCGCAAAGGGCTTTCGCTGGCCGCTGTTCAAGTCCTGGTAAAAGATGTCGGGATTGCCAAGCCGGTAGGACGTGTAATACAACGCCAATTTTCCCGGCACCCACGTTGGGGCGGCCACGATGGTTTTGTCCTGAGTCACCGGTTGCGAGTTGTGCCCGTCGAAATCGGCGATGTACACCTCGCCATTGCCGCCCACGTCAGTCTTGAAGGCGATCTTCGTCAGACCAATCCCTTTTGTGCCGGTGATGGCCAGCACCACGTCGTCGGCGAACGCATGCGCCTGACGCCGCAACGAACCGCCGGAATAACCGCGCGAAAGTTTCGTCTGTTTGCTGATGGCATCCACGACCGAGCCTTGCACGCTGCCGTCGTTGCTGCCGGAAATGATGTATTGCGCGGCGTCGGGAGTGGTAAAGGTGAATCCCTGAACATAGAGGTCGAACTGGATGACCGCCGCCACTTCGCCGCTGAATCCGCTCAATGCCACCGGCACGGGCTTGGTGTTGCCGGGAATGAGGCCGGCGGTTTTCTCAATGCCGATCTCCTGCTGTGCCCTTGCCGTGCAAACTTGCATCGCCAGTAAAACGCTAACTGCCAGTTGTCCGTATCGAATCCAGTTTTTCATCCGAGTTGTAGTTTTGCCTTGAGGTTGAAATTGATGATGTAGCTCCGTTGAGTGTCTTTCGAGCCCTCGGGAAACGGAGCGATGAACGTCACGCGGTCCAACGTCGCCCTCACGGAACGGTCCACGGCGGCGTTGCCGGAGGATTGGGTGACCCGGGCCGAAATCACAGTGCCGTCGCGCGCGATGGTCACGCTGACCTTGACCGTGGCGTCTTCGTCCTCTATGCCATCGGGCGGATTCCAGGCCATCGTGTAGCGGCTTTTCACGAGTTGCGCGTAGTTCGCATACGCGGGCCCGCTGCCGCCACCGCCCTGCGGCATTTCAATTTCCGTACTGGACGAAGCCCGGTTCCGAATCGCCTGCGCGGCTTTCGTGAAATCCTTGCTCGCATCCGGCTGTGGCGCTGGTTGTGTCCTGGTGGTTTGTCTCACCGGAGCGACGTCCTTGCGCGTCACCAGGTCGGTGCTCACTTTCGGCAACTGTCGCTTGGGCGGTTCGGGCTTGGCGGGAACTGGGTCGGGATCATTCTTGACGGTCGGGAGCGGCTTGGGCGTTTCCACTTTTTCCACTCGCGCGGGTTGCGGTTGCGACCTCGGGGGCGGTGGTTGAACGACGGGCTGTGGCTGCGGCTGCGGTTGTTGTGGCG
>DAOLDN010000010.1:0-19571 GCA_035327385.1 Verrucomicrobiota bacterium
ATTGGAAGCAACGGACGCAGGGTTGCACGTTCCGACCGGCGGTGTGACTTCCGCCCAACTGTCAGCAACGCGGATTTCGTCCATGTGCAGGAATCCGCTGCCTGAACCGTAACCGGTGGCCGTGGACATGTCGGTTCTTCCCTGCGGCAACGAGAAACAGCCCAACGAAGCGGGATTGCCACCGCTTTGGGTGGAACTGTCCGGAGCAGGAACACTTCCTTCCGCCACGCCAAACGTGCCGGGCGCGGGATTCACCCACACAGCGGCTTCCGCGGGATTCTCCGACGCGAACGAATAGCGGAACACAATCAGGTTCGTTGTTCCTACAACCAGACCGGGTTCAACCGGCGCGCTGAAGGTCGTGAGATTGCCCTTGTTGACGAAAATCTGGTTCTGGTCGTTGATGAAAACGCCCGTGCTGACAGGATTGCCGGTCGAGGCGGGTCCGAATTCAATCAGACAACGATTGCCGGTGGTGGACTCGACGGCTTTCACCAAGAACGACGCATAGACGTTCCCGCTGGAGACGACCGAGGCAAAGTTGCGACCGGCCTGACGGTTGTTGGACACCGTGGTGTTGGGCACGCGCGCCACACCTCGCGAGTTGGTGTCACATTGCAGACCGCTGTAAGTCAATTGAGCCAGATTGCTGACGATGGACGAACCGGTTCCGGCCGCGTTGCCCAAAGTAAACTGGTTCTCGCCGCCGCCCGTCGGCACTCCCGTACCGAGCTGGAGATTCTCGGTAAAGAGATTGGTCGCAAACGACTCATAGGACAGCAACGCTGCGTGCGCATTGGAAACAACCAATGCCCCGGCGGCCAACGCGCCGAGGCACAGACCGGACAGGCGGGTGGTGATGGAACTACCGAATTTCATTTTCATAGGCTCAATGTGTTTTTCGTTTTCGCAATTCACGGACGTGTTTCGAGAACACACATTCGCAGTGGCGCGCCGATGACGACGCTCCACCTCAAATCAGTTCCTCAAGCCAGAACACTTCGAAGGACAACTCACCGCATCCCGGAAAGCCCGTCGCGTGAAGTAATTGCTATTGTGCCACCGTAGCACACATCTCGAAAAAATCAGCCACTCATTGTTGCATAGAGGATTGAAAATATGGCACTGCGTACGGCATTGGACTTTTCCACGCGAACAAAGCGCGCACAACCGTTGACACGATGACAATCGCTTTTGTGTTTCTGCCCCGTCGCACCCTGACTAAATTGCGGCTGGCATACCGCCCGAAAACCTTGAGCCGCAATCCGACGGGATGCGATGACAGCTTCACGACACAAATCTGGCGCTCGCGCCGCCGCCAGACCGGCGATCATTGATCGTCCGCTCGTGGTGACATCGGTATTGCTCGCGCTGGCCGCACTGCTCACGTATCTGCCCGCGAGGCAATGCGACTTCATCGGTTTCGACGACCACCTCTACGTCACGGAGAATCCGAACGTGAACACGGGGTTGAACTGGAAGAACATCGCCTGGGCATTCAACGCGGGTTACGCCAGCAACTGGCATCCGCTCACCTGGATGTCGCACATGCTGGACGTGGAACTGTTCGGGTTGAATCCGGCGGGACATCACATGGTGAATGTTCTGTTCCACACGGCGAACACTGTCCTGTTGTTCCTGTTGATGCGCCGGATGACGGGGCTTGGATTCCAAAGCGCCTTTGTCGCAGCGCTGTTTGCGCTGCACCCGCTCCATGTCGAATCGGTGGCATGGGTTTCAGAACGCAAGGACGTGTTGAGCACGTTCTTTGGGTTGCTTGCGTTGATTTATTACGTCCGTTACGCACAGACCCAGATCGTAAATCAAAAATCGAGAATCATAAATTATCTCCTTGCCCTGCTTTGCTTCTCACTCGGCCTGATGAGCAAACCCATGCTGGTCACGTGGCCGATGGTGATGTTGCTGCTGGATTACTGGCCGCTGAAGCGCTTGCCGCTGGACGACGCGCGAACCAGGGCAAGGCAATTGATTCTGGAGAAAACCCCGTTCCTGATTCTCGCAGCCGCCTCCTGCGTCGTGACCTACCACGCGCAGAACCGGAGCGGCGCGGTCACATCGGTGAACGTGATTTCAATCGCTGAACGGCTTCAAAACACTCCGGTCGCTTACGTCAACTATCTGCTCAAGACGTTCTGGCCCGTGGATCTTGCGGTTTATTACCCCTACACCGCGCACGCGGCCTGGCAGGTGATTGCGTCGGCCGTGATTGTTGCCGTGGTCACCGTCGCGGCCGTTTTTTTCCTGCGCAGACAGCCTTTCGTTCCCGTCGGATGGTTTTGGTATCTGGGCATGCTGGTGCCGGTGATCGGACTGGTTCAAGTCAGCCGGCAGGCGATGGCCGACCGTTACACCTACGTTCCGCTGGTGGGAATTTTCATCCTCGTGACGTGGGGCGCGATGGAAATGAAACGGCGATGGCGTCTGGCGTCCGGCGGAATGTTCGTGCTGGCGTCCGTCGTTCTGCTGACCTGCGCGACGCTCACACGGGCGCAGCTTTCGCACTGGCGCAACACGGAGAGCCTGTTTGTTCACACGCTGGCTGTGACGTCCGAAAACGAGGTTTCCCTCACGGTCATGTCCAGGGTGTTCAACACAAAGGGCCGGATGGAAGAATCCGTCGCACTGTGCCGCCGCGCGCTGGAGATCAATCCGGACTATCCTCTGGCGCTCTCGGACATGGGCATGATGCTGGCCCGCAAGGGTGAATTCGACGAAGCACTGGATTATTTCAACCGCGCGTTGCGCACCATGCCCGACCCGTGGTCGGCCCACAACAACATCGGCATCACGCTGGTCAGGATGGGCCGAGTGGACGACGGCATCGAAAGCTACAAGGAAGCGTTGCGCCTCAAACCCGACCTCGCCGTCGCGCACCACAACCTGGCAATGGCTTATGTGATACAGGGAAGACTCACCGATGCCGTCGAAAACTTTCAGGCCGCCATTCGTCATCAGCCCGGTTACGCGCCCGCGCACAAAAACCTGGGAGCGACCTACGCCAGACTGGGTCGAAGGAACGAAGCCATCCGCGCGATTCAGGAAGCGTTGCGCATTGATCCCAACTACTTGGACGCGCTCCAACTGCTGCAATCGCTCCGGTCGCCGCCGGGCCGGGACTCGCAATAATTGACGGCTCACTAGACGCCACCGGACTCAGGCCGCATCCTCATTTGACCGTCAACGCTCCGCCCATTTCGAGAATGCTCATAATCTCGTTGTCTTCGGAAATGATGAGCGCCCCGGTAATGCCTCCATAAATCACGCAAAAAACGACGAGCAACAAAGCCACGGGCTGTTCATTGCGCATCCGGACCAGAATCATGTAGAGCATGAGATACACCGCAGGAAACATCGGACCGAGAAATCGCATTTGAAACCCCTGACCTCGCATGCCCAGCACCGACAGGACGACAAGGAACAACAAAAACCAGACCACCGGAAAGAGCGCGACCGCACTCTTCCACAAGTCCCGATTGAAAAGATAAGCCCCCAGGCAAAGCACGCACAAAGGCTGAATGGCGGCCAGTTTCACCAGATAATAGAGCGGTGAACGTTCCACCGCCGCGCGCACGAACGGGTATTGCGCCAGCGTCCATTCGTCAGGCCTCGTCCAGTCGGGAATCAAAACTCCGAACGTCCGGTAAAACGTCACGAACCACGGCAAAACCAGAAGCAGCGCCGGAACTCCGCCAAGACAAAGGTCGCGGATGATCGCGCGCCTTCCAGTTTCCGGCTTTACGATAAGCCAGATTGCGACCGGAGTGAGGACCAACGCCGGCAATTTGGTCAACGCGGCCAGCCCGAACAACACACCACCCGCCACGAGACAAAGCGTGCGCCGCTTTGATTGGCGCGCGCAAAAGAACAGCGCCATGGACATCGCGCACAAACCCGCCAACAGACTGTCCGCCCACAACCGGCCCGACAGGAAAATCAGGAACGGATCCATCGCCACACCCAGGACCGGCAGCCACAGGAGGATTTCCGGCAGTTGAGACTGCGTCATGGAACACAATTGCCGACCAATCAACGCCACGGCGAGAATGCAAAGGAAATGTCCCAGCCAGGAAACCGCCACCGCAGACTTGAGACTTCCCCACGCGGTGAACGGAGTGAGCGTCACCGCATACAGTGGAGGATGCAGGAACAACGGCCGGTCATAAATGTGCGGCGAAACCCGCGTGAGGATTTCAGTGCCCTGGAGATTGTATTCTCCCGACGACCGGATTTTGAGCGCCAGATGCCAGAAGATTTGTTCGTCAGTCTCGGTGTGCGGAAAGGTCAACGACGGCAGTCTCAGGATGGCGCAGAAGACATAAATGAGGGTGAGGATCAGCCAAAAATGCCGCATACGTGACCCGCACTGATTCCCACACACACCATCACAAGGCAAGGAGTTAATTCAACCGAACGGTCAATAGGGCGCATGCCTGGCACTGCCCCGGAGCGCGGACGGTACCCGTCCGCAGCACGCCCAAGCGGAGACAGACTTTCGGCGTTTCAACGGTTATCCCGCCATTCAAACGCTGCGACCGGGGACTGGTCGCGCTCCGTCGGGGGCTGTGTCAAGATATGCCCCGATCAATCCCGCTCCAGCGTCACCGCCATCAGGCCGATGACGACTTCGTTGGCCAGTGTGCGAACCGTCAGCGATTTTAATTCCTTCCCTGAATCCAACGGCAGGTCCAGCACTGTGGCCGCGCCGCCCGGCACTTTGCCGCCTTTGCCCTTGAACGTTTCCAGATCGAGAATCCGCACTTCGCCTGTCTTCAAATCAACTCGCGGCGGGATCGCCTCCGGACGGCGGAACGCAAAGTCATCAATGAAGTAATCCTCGTTGATCGGCCACCACGTCGTCGGATTGTGCAACGCAAGCCGGTCGGTCGAACCGTCGGCGTAGGTGACGATGACTTCGCCGTTGTCAAAGCGGCTTTGCATGGGATTGGACGAACCCGCCATCAGCAGGAACGCGCGTTTCGCCTTTCCGTTCAGCGGGATGGTCGCCGCGTCCGGGTAATTGTCCCATTGCGACGTGAACAGGATGTTCTTCTCACCGGTGTCGCCCGGCGTCCGAAATGAAAGCCCGTTCGGCAAGGTGAATTTCCCACCGTTCTTCGCCGCCACAGAGCGAAGTCCCGAATCATCCACATCGAACTCCTCCGCGTAATGACACCAACTGCCGATGCCCTGTTTGGGCAGCGCCAATGAACAAAACGGCGAACGCGGCGTGAGATATTCGTTTCGGAAAATCTGCGTGACGCTGTCGTTGAAGGACTGCGACAAATCAACCGTCTCGAACGTCGCCGAGTGCGGCACGGGCCTGCTCCAATTCAATGGTGTCACCGCCAAGGCTTCATCACGAATCTCGAATGTCACCGGCTGCCACCAGGTCAGCGCGCCTTGCTTCAATTTCGCAAACGCGGTGCGATTGCCGTAAACTCCAACGGCTTCAGCGAGGAATCCGTTTTCGCGGCGCTTCACCGGGCCGAGCGCCTTTTGCGAATCAGCAATTTCAATGACTGCGGCCTCTCCAAAGTTTGCCTCGACCGGCCCTCCGACCTTTACCGCTTTCAGCGCAATCGGCTCCGACGGCGGGCTGCCCTTCCACCGTAATACAACCTCGTGTTTTGGCGCGGCGTCGGACTGGATTTCGATGCGAGGCACGCCGACCGAATCCTCCAACGCACGCCATTGCGCGGGGCGTCCGTTGACAGTGATTTCGGCGACCTGATCCCGCAGCGCGGCAACCTGCAAACGCAGCGCCATCGGACGCGGAAATCTGGGATCCAAAACATACGTTTCGGCCAAACCTTCACGTTTGAACGCGATATTGAAATCGGGATGCTTCATGCGCGCCCGATCCCATTGCGCCGGCAATCCGGGTCGCACAACGATTTCACCCGCCAGCACGTCGGGATGAACGCCGAACAAACCCTCGACGATCACGCGTGAATTGATGCCGACCGAATCGCCAAAGTCCCGTTGCGCCTCGCCGCGCGCCATGTCGAAGTGGGTCGTCATCCCGGAATTGCCGGGACACAGGCCGAGAAACATGCTGTCCAGCAGAGCGCCTTTGAAGATGCGAAAGGCGACATCGGGCCGGTTGGCCTGCCAATACGCCAGCGACGTGTGCGCCACCTCTGCCATGACCACGTTGTTGATGGACCAGCGGTAAGGCATCCAGCTCGTCGTCGGCAGCGTGAAAAGATTTTCATCCGGCACTCCCGGCCCGTGAACCGGGATGCGGGCGTTTTGCGTGTCCACGAAACGCGTCATCTGCCACGCTTCCATCGGCGTCGCCGCCTCGGAATCAATCGTGTGATAAAAAGTCCACAGCGCGGCGTTGGGATGAACCGATTGTAGTCCCAGATAATCCTTCCATTCGGCGAACCAGCCTTGTCGCGACAACCAGAGGTTTTGTTTCATGCCGCGAGAAATCAATTCCGCCTCGCGTTCATAGGGCGCGGCGTCCTTTCCGAGAATCCTCGCCATTCGCGCGGCCATTTTGTTGTGCCAGAGATTGTAGGCGGACGTATGCGTCGCACCGCCGCCGTGATACTGGAGATCATCGCTGGCCCAGATCGCGGCGTAGGCTTCATACAACGGCAGTTTGTCATCGCCGAACTCGCGACGAAACAGACGCCGTTCCCACGCAAGATGACGTTCGATCACCGGCCAGACTTCCGCCGCGAAGTTCGTGTCGCCTGTCCATTGAAAATGCCGGAACAGCGCGTCAATGTACACCAGGTTCATGTCGTAGTGCGATTTGGACAACGCCCCGTTGCTGTGGAGCGCGGGTTCGTTGCGAGAGAGATTGGAAGTAGGATCAGCCGGTGGAATTTTATCCGGAATGGGATCGGTGATTTGTCCGCCCGCCCAGTATTTGAAATGGCGTCGCGCGCGGTCGTGCCAGCCCAATGCGTCGCCGGTGTAAGGCCCGCGCCAGCCCAGCAAACGGCTGCGCCACGCCACAGCGCCGTGTTGATACGTGCCCGTCGCCTCGTCCCAGATGCCGTCGCTGGCCACGTTGAGAGCCGCGACCGCGGCGTTGATGAACGGGTCGGGCGTTTCGACAACCACGCGTTCGGCGATCGCGAGGCGTCGTTCTTCAGCGGCATGAAACAAATGCGGCAAGGCGGCGGCATCGGGAAGAATCGAATTGGTCGTGTGCAGTTGAAAGCATGCAAAGTCCGGACGCCCGGGCTGCAATGTCACCTGACCAAGCAGCACGGGTGCTGTGTGCGCTGCGCCGGCGGACGACAGCAGTTTTTGCGGATCGTTCCATTGGGCTGCGTCGGCGACGGACAGTTTTGCGCCGGATGAAAAGACTCCGTCCAGTTTCACGCGAGGGCTGTGAACGTTGAACGCGTTCGACGAGATCGTGTAACTGTCGCCGCGACATTGTTCGGGTTTGAGTTGAAACGCCTCGGTGACGGGCTGCGGCATGCAGCCGATGTCGCCACTGCGGGGAAAGCGTTCGCCATTCGCTCCGCCGTAAGCGACGAACAGTTCCACCGGCGCTCCGTCCCGGATTTCCGCGCGAGTGATGATGCCTCTGGATTCTGCCAACGACAGGACGGTGAGATTCAGGACGCCGCCGCCGAGCAACGGATCGCGGATTTCATACACCATCGAGCCGGGCCGGTAGCGTGTGACGATCTGCGAGGCGTCGTACAGCCATTTTGCGCCTTCGGACGTTTTCACTCCGAACCGGACATTGCCGTTGCGACCCGGGCCGTAGAGCGAGAATTCCGGCTTGTCGCCGCAGTCCGCGCGGAAGGCCGTGTTCATGCAATAAAGCGGGCGATTGAAAAACTCCATTCCGTTGGTGATGACGAAATCCGTTCCGACGGGCGTGTAGCGCAACGGACGCGCCGTGCGGCCCTCGAAAACGCCCTTGGACTGGAGCATGCGTTCGGGGGGATTGTAGGCAGCGGGATTGGTTTGAGCGCTGAGGTCGAAGCACCAAACACCAAGCGCCAACATCCAGAGAAACTTCAACCACCAAGGACCAAGAAACGTGCGGTGCGGCGCGTTGGATGTTTGGAGGTTGGTGGTTGGAAATCCTCCGGATGTTGGAGCTTGAAGCTTGGAACTTGGAACTTTCCTCGTGTTTGTTGTCATTTGCTTTTCAGTTTGATTTTTCCGCCGCGCAATCCGTCCGCGCTGGCGTTGAGTGTGATCCTGCCCGGCGCGCCGGCCTTGACGACAACGAAACGGTGTCCCTGGAAGGCGCGCCGTTGCGTTGCCTGGAATGGCTCGTGGCTCGCGTTGTCTCCGTTGTCCACGACGGCGATGCTGCCCGGACCGGAAATCGTGAACGAAATCAAATTGTCCGCCCTGGGAACCGCAATGCCGGCGGCATCCACGATGGTTGCACGAATGATTGCGACGTCGTCCCACGAAGTTCCCAGTGTGGAATTCACCGCTTCCAGCTGGATTGCGACGGGTTTGCCGGCGGTACGCAACGCGTCCTCGGCCACCACTTTTCCTGAATTTCTGCCGACGGCTTTGAGCGTGCCCGGCTCGAATTGCACGCTCCAGTTGCGGGAGCGCGCGTCCGGTGGCAACGGTTTTGAGCCGAGCGATTTTCCGTTGAGGAGCAGTTCGACCTCGTCGCAATTGCTGTAAACCTCCACGTTTTGTTCGTGAGGCGACGGGTTGCGCGATGTCCAATCGGCGAACTGCACCTGCGTGTGCAGTTCAGGGCCGCCGTAACCGGGATCCGTCGGCATCCGATCATTCGGCGCAGTGCGGCGCACGACCCGGACAACGGGCTTGTCACTCCACCAACTCAAACGTTCGAACGCCATGGGCTTGACCGCGCCGGTGCGGTCGAGCAGTCCTGACGCGTGGCCGACGAGCGGCCACGGACGCGCTTCACCGAGATAATCCACTCCCGTCCACAGGAACTGACCGGCGTGCGTGGGATTGTCGCGCGCCCAAAGCCACGTTTGACGGTCGTGGCGTTGTTCGGTGCCGACGATTTTCCATTCGGGCCGGTTGCGTTGCGCGGCGAGCAGTTCGTTGTCGCGATAATTCGTTCCAACCACATCCAGCACGTCGGCAAGGCCGTTTGTGTAGTCCCCGCTGACGTTCGGCCGGAACAACGCCTGCGTGACCGGGCGCGTCGGATCGTGCTCGTGACACACCTCGACCAGACTTCGTGCGATGGGAATGGCGATTGCCGGTTTGGGCGTGTCGTGAATTTCATTGCCGATGCTCCAGAGGATGACGCTGGGATGATTGCGGTCGCGGCGCACCGTGTCAGCCACATCGCGCTTGGACCACTCCTTGAAGAACATATGATAGTCGTGCGGATTCTTGCGGACGGTCCAGCAATCGAAAAATTCGTCCATCACCAGGAAACCCATCCGGTCGCAAAGGTCGAGAAACTCCGGCGCGGGCGGATTGTGAGCAGTGCGGATGGCGTTGGCGCCGAGCGACCGCAGCGAATTCAGTCGCGCCTCCCAGATGCCCAGCGGCACGGCGGCTCCAAACGCGCCGCCGTCGTGGTGCAAACACACGCCCTGGAGCAAAACTTTCCTTCCGTTGAGAACGAACCCTTCAGTCGGAGTGAATCGTGCGTCGCGGATGCCGAACGTCACGGTCTGGTCATCCAACGCGTTGCCGTCGCCGTCGGTGACGGTCACAACGGCGCGATACAGGGCGGGATCAGTGATGTCCCACAGGCGCGGCTTCTTCAGAACGAGTTCCCGGTCGAACGTGACCGTTTCACCGGGTCGCAGTCCGACGGCTTTGGACTGGCCGGTGGCAACGCGTTTGTTTTTTGCGTCGCGAATCTCCACCCGGAATCCCGCCTGACGCGCGGCGGACGAGTCGTTGACCACGGTGCATTGCACACGCACCGTCGCCTGCGCGGCTGAAACTTCGGGTGTCGTCACGAATGTTCCCCAATGTTCGATGCGAACCGGGTCGGTGACGGCGAGCCGCACGTGACGGTAAATGCCCGCGCCCGTGTACCAGCGCGACGCCGGTTGCGCGGAAGTGTCACAACGAACGGCGAGAATGTTCGTGCTCGCGCCGAAGTTGATGTGAGGCGTCAACTCGTAAATGAAACTGGAATACCCGTAAGGCCGCCTGCCCAGATGATGACCATTGATCCAGACATCGCTGTTGGCCATCACACCGTCAAACTCGATGAACACCTTGCGACCCTCAACAGCGGCGGGCAGAGAAAACGCCTTGCGATCCCACGCGACACCCGACGGGAGAAAGCCGCCCGCGCCGCCAGTTTTGTTTGTCTCGGCAAACGGTCCTTCAATGCTCCAGTCGTGCGGCACGTCGAGCGTCCGCCACGCGGCATCGTCGAAGCCAGGCTGTTCCGCGCCGGGCGCATCGTCCTTGAAAAAACGCCAGTCGGGATCGAACGACTGGATGTGACGCGCGCTCTGTACCGCGTGACCCCAAACTGAAACGGTAAGCGACAGCAACACGATCCATCGGATCACCATATCAGAAAAGTATGTTCGTTTCATGATTTCAACCCGGTTTTGCGCTCAGTTTCCTTCCGGCTTCGACGACGAATGCGAAGGACTGGCGGGAATGTTGAATGTCAACGGATCGTCGGGTTTTGCCGGATCGAACACACCCGCGTCATCGGCCAGATGCCGCGCCAGTGCCGGCACGTTTTTTCGGATGCCCTCAACGACGCATCGCGCCAACTGGTAACTGCCGTAATTGTTGTGATGCGTTCCGTCCTGAAACGCGAGGCTCAAGTTCGTTCCCAACGCCCTGTAAAAAACGATGCTCATCGAGTTGAGATCAATCAATGACGCCTTTTCCTCCGCCGCCACCTTGCGGACGGTGTCCGGGTAGCCGGCCAATGTCGGTTTTTCAATGCCGGCCTTGCGTTCCATAGACGTGATCAGGACTGGCGTGCCGCCTTTTTCCCGAGTGCGAGCGACGATGCTTCTCAGATTGGCTTCGTAAACCTCAAGCGCGTTTGTGGCCTTGTCCTTCATGTCGTTGTGACCGAATTGAACCAGCAGCCAGTCGCCCGGTTTCATGAGACTGAACACCTTTTCAAAGCGCCGGGCACCGAGCGAACTTTTGATGGATTCGCCCGAGTTCGCATAATTCGCGACGGCGATGTCCGGCTTGAAGAAGCGTGTCAGCATCTGTCCCCAACTGTTCCACGGTTCGGAGGGCTGGTCGCAGACGGTCGAGTCGCCGGCCAGAAAAACAGTTGGAACATTCGTGGACACAATTTCCAGCCAGCCCACGGAGGGCCGTGTTCCGTTGAATTCCAACGTGAGCTTTTCATCCCAGGCGACCATTTCAGTTTCCAGTTCGCGTTTCTTGAGTCGCACACGGTCGCCGCCGGAAATTGTCGGTGTGCGGACATTCACGATGAACGCGCGGGACAATGTTTCGCCGGGCGCAACGGAGATATTCTCCAACATCAGCCGTCGCATCTCGGCTTTGACGGTGACGTCGGAGTTCTTGTCCAATCCCCGGAAGCCAACGCGCACGGCGTAATTGCCCTCCGGCAGTTTCACCGAGAACAGAAAGGGGTTGTCCGCCGTGAGACAGTCATCGCCCGCCGAAACCATCGCGCCCGGCTCAAAACCGAAATCTCCGGCGTTTGAGATCAGGTTTGTTCCCGCCACCGGCACAAAGCCGGGACGGTCGTGGCCGAAGGAGAACCGCACCGCGCCGGCCACACCGTCCGCCTGCGCGCAGACGGATTGCGCAATCAGGAACAGGACGAGCAGGCTGGCGTTGAAACGCGATTTCATATCGTCACATTGTTCAATCGTTTTCCGACGTTCCAGGCTGGGACTGCGTAGGGAAAAACATCACAGCTTCACCTCGAACCGATGCGTCCCCGCATTAACCGTCTCCGGTTTGCGACCATCGGGGAATTCGATTGTGGCAGTGGTGTTGGGCGGAACGACAATTTCCATCGCGACCTTCCCGTCTTTTTTAGCCCACGCGCTGGACGCTTTGCCGTAGGGCGTTTCGAGTTCCGCGCGGGCGGAGTCGAGTTGTTTGCCGACGAGCGGGCGGACAAAGAAATGTTTGTAGCCGGGGTTCGCGGGATCGGGCGAAAGTCCGGCGACGCGTTCATACATCCATTGGCCAATCGCGCCATAGGCGTAATGATTGAATGAATTCATTCCCGCATCGCCAAAGCCTTTGTCCTTGGTGTAGCTGTTCCAGCGTTCCCACATCGTCGTTGCTCCTTGATTGATGGAGTAGAACCACGACGGGTAGGTTTCTTTGAAGAGCAGGTCATACGCAAGGTCGGGGCGACCCACTTCGTCCAGCGCGCGCGCGATGTGTGGCGTGCCCAGGAAACCTGTTCGCAGATGGCCGCCCGCTTCGCCGATGAGACGCACCAGATGCGTGCCGGCCTTTTTCTTCGTGGCTTCCGGGATCAGATCCAGCGCAATTGCCAGCACGTAGGCGGTCTGTGTTTCGGGCGCGTTCTGCAATTTGCCGTTGTCATCGAAGTAATGGCCGTAAAGCGCGTGCCTCACTTTGTCCGCTTCCTCCGCGTAGCGTTTCGCGTCGTCCTCACGTTTGAGCACCCGGGCGGAGTCGGCCAGTATCTGTGCGCTGTGGGCATAGAAGGCAGCGCCGAGAAGAGCAGACGGGGTGTCGCCTTTCCGATCATCGGCATGAGGTTGAAGCCAGTCACCGAAGCCCTTGATATTTGGCGTCAGTCCGTCAACAGATTGCGAGCGATACCAGCCCACGAGCTTTTCCATCATCGCAAAGTTCGCCGCCAGCACTTCAGTGTCTCCGGTGCGAACATAGACTTCCCACGGAATGATCGTGGCGGCGTCCATCCAGCCCGGACTGTCGCCCGGCCAATAGGGAAGCACGTCTGGAATGGCATGAGGAATCCGGCCATCGTCAGACTGGTCATCACGCATCGAACCCAGCCAGCTTTTCCAGAAGGCGAGACAGTCGTAGTTAAACATCGCCGTCGGGCAAAAAGCCTGGGCGTCACCCGTCCAACCAAGTCGCTCGTCGCGCTGCGGACAATCGGTCGGGATGTCCAGCGCATTTCCGCGCCAGCCCCAGGCGATGTTGCTCTGCAATTGGTTGAGCTTCGTGTGCGAAGACTCGAACTTGCCGATGCGCGTCAGGTCGGAATGTAACACGACGCCCGTCACCCAGTCCTTCTGCGGACGGACGCCGGCGGGAAGACCCGAAAGTTCCACATAACGAAAGCCGTGAAATGTAAAGTGCGGACGCCACTCGATGACGCCCGTCTCCGCCGCAGTGTAAGTATCCGTGGATTTGGCGCTCCGGTAGTTCGCGGTGTAGAGCGTGCCGTCATCGTTGAGCATTTCGGCGAAGCGAATCGTGACCTTTCTGTCCTTTTCCACGGGGATTCTGATTTGCTGCCAGCCGACCATGTTCTGGCCGAGATCGAATACAAAACGCCCCGGCGTCGGTTCGGTGATGACCTGCACCGCGAGCGTTTCCGTCGCGCGCACCGGCGCGAAGGGTTTCGGCGTCAAGCGTGCCGTGCCGAGATCGGCATTGGCCACAACAGGTTTCCAGCCCGTGGCGGCCTTGCGCGCATCGAAGTCCTCGCCGTCGTAAATGCTGGAAGATCGCACCGGGCCATCGTAAGTGCCTTCCCACTGCCCATCGGAAACGATTGTGGCGGATGAACCGTCCTTGTAAGCCACCTCCAGTTGCAGCAGTAGTTCAGGTTGATTTCCATAACGTCCTTTCCACGGCCCGCCCTCCCACGTCAGTCGCCCCGCATACCAACCGTTGCCGAGCAGCGCCTGGAGAGTGTTGTCGCCGCTTCGCAGTTGGCCGGTCACGTCGTAGGTCAACGTATCCAGACGATTGCCATACGAAGTCCAGCCGTTGGCGAAATGATCATTGCCAACCTTCTGCCCGTTCAGTTCGATTTCAAACACGCCGCGCGCCGTGACGTACAATCGTGCCCGGGCGATGTTTTCTGTCACAGGAAAGCTGCGCCGCAACACGCCCACGGGTTCGACAACGGTCTGGTCGCGAGGGAAAGCCACTGCCTGTTTTTCGCCGTAAACTGATTGCTTTTCCTCCCCGTAGATCGTGTAGGTGAGCACCAGTTCCTTGACTTCGTTCGTTGCAGGATCGCCGCCCAGCGCATCATTGCTGACGGTGAGAACTCCGTTCCGCGCCTGGACCAGTCCGGTGACATCCGCGCGGCGATCCGGATTGGCTCTGGAGCGATAAACCGCGTTGATCAGTCTGCACTCCGGCGCGGGAGGCCGCGTCGAATCCGCCGGACGAATCCATTGCGCATTCCAATCGTTCGAGGAAAGCAATCCCAACTCAAAACGGGCGCGCTCGCTCCAGCCTGAGTCCTTTCCCTTTTCGTCGCGAAAACGAACACGCCACTCGACCTGTTGACGCGAGGTGAAAGGTTCTCCGCGATAGGGAACAAATGTTGATTGATCGGATTCCACCCAGCCGCTGTCCCAAGTCGTGTCTCCGACTTTTGTTTCGATGCGGTAAGCGGTCTGTTGTTTGACGCCATCGGGCAGTTTCCACGAAAAGACCGGCGTGGCATCGTGAAAACCAATCGGGTTCACGAATCCTTCCCCCACGGTCAACGAATGTGCGGGCGCGGCCGGTGCGTGAAGCGTGTTCAGCAACACGAGAATCACGCCAAGACCGGATGTGAACGAGATTTTCATGGGTAGAGCCTATCCATTATTCAGGGCGAGCAATCCCATCGTGTGGCGGTATAATGGATATTATGGATTTGAAGTTTCATGAACCGAGAGACAGTTGACCAACGCCCGATTCATTGGGCGCGCACCACAACGTCCGCCGACTTCAGCCCATCGGACTTTGCCGTGAGCCGGATTTTGCCCGGGCCGGTGGCCTTGACGATCACCAGAGCAAGTCCGTTGAACGCCTTGCGTTCCGGCGATTGGAACGATTCGAAACTCGTCGGGTCGCCGTTGTCAGTGGCGACGATTTCGCCGGGGCCTTCGATTGAAAAGTGGATCTGATTTTTTGAGCGCGGAACGAGCCTGCCCCTGGCATCAGCAACGGTCACGGTCACGAACGACAAGTCCTGTCCGTCCGCCGCGATTGTGGCGCGGTCAGGCGACAGAGTGAGTTTAGTCGCGGGACCGGTGGTTTTCATCGTGTTCGTCGCCCAGCGTTTGCCGTTTTTGTAGGCGACAACTTTCAGTTCGCCGGGCTGATACACGACGTCGTCCCAGCGAAAGCGATATTCGAGCGGGCCGCGTTTCTTTCTGCCGAGCGATTTGCCGTTGAGGAACAATTCCGCCTCGTCGCCGCTGGAATAAACGAACACCGGTGTCACCTGCCCCACCCGTTCAGGCCAGTTCCAGTGCGGAAGAATGTGCGCCATCCTCAGTTCTGGCCGCCATCGCGCCTGATACAGATAGAACCGGTCTTTCTTGAAACCAGCGAGGTCTACGATGCCGAAATAGGAACTGCGCGACGGAACGCGAATCTTCCCAAGCTCCTTCAGTTCCGCCTCGACGCGCGCACGTTCAACGGGATCGGAATAATTCAACATCACCGTCAGGTCGTCGTTGTAGGGCGTCGGCTCGCCGAGATAATCGAATCCAGTCCACACGAACTCGCCTCCAACAAACGTGTTCGTGTCCTGACCGCGAAATTCCCAGTCCGGCGGCATCGCCCAGCCCGGAGTGTAAAGGTCGTAAGAACTCATCTGCCAGTCCTGGCGGCCTTGATTTTTGTCGTCGGTGACGGGGAAGAAATATTCGCCGCGAGAACTGACGCAGGAGGAGGATTCGCTGCTGATGAGCGGGATGGCTGCGTTCGTAGCGCGGAATTTCGCGTAGAGCTGAGGTTTGTAATTGTAGCCAAAGACGTCCACGGTGTTCTGGAATCCGTTGAAACCTGCGATGTCATGGTTGCAGCCCGCCGTGACGGGACGCGTCGGGTCTTCGTCCTTGACGATGGCGGTGAGTTGTTTGGAAAGCTCGACTCCGATGGCGTTGCGCTGGTCTGGCATCTCGTTGCCGGTGCTCCAGAAGATGACGCTGGGATGATTGCGGTCACGGCGCACCAGCGCCCGCAAATCCTTCTCGTGCCAGTCGGGAAACAGGACATGGTAATCGTTGCGTTTCTTTCTCGCGCGCCATGTGTCGAACGCCTCGTCCATCACCACGAATCCCATCCTGTCGCAAAGGTCGAGCAGTTCGGGCGCGGGCGGATTGTGCGCGGTGCGGATGGCGTTGACGCCCATCTCCTTCATGATTTCCAACTGGCGTTCGGCTGCGCGCACGTTGAATGCGGCGCCCAGCGCTCCGAGATCGTGATGGTTGCAAACACCCTGCAACGGCACGCGGCGTCCGTTCAACAGAAAGCCGTTGTCCGCAGTAAATTCAAACGTGCGGATGCCGAACGGCGTTTCCACCCGGTCCACGGTTTTGCCGTTCTGAAGAACCGTTGTCACGGCAACGTAAAGATTGGGCGATTCGATGTCCCATATCTTCGGATTGGGAATGGTGATGGACGACCGGGTCGCGGTTTTTGATCCGGCGGCAATGTTCACTCCGTCGGTTTCCAGCACGGCGACGGGGTGTTTGGATTTCGCGGCCTTGGAGTCGAACGCGAACAATTCCGTCCGGACAGCCACACTGGCCGACGACGCGGAATCATTTTCCAAATCTACTTTGACCTGGACTGTCGCGGCGTCCCTGCTGACTTGCGGCGTGGTGACGAACACGCCCCATTGCGCTATGTGGACGGGCGCTGTTTTGGTGAGCCAAACGTTGCGGTAAATGCCGCCGCCGGGATACCAGCGCGATGAGTTCGTGGGATTGTCGAGGCGGATGGCGAGAACGTTGTCAGCGCCGACTTTCACGTGAGGCGTCAGGTCCAGTTGCCACGACGCGTAACCGTAGGGCCAGCCGCCGACGTATTGGCCGTTGAGCCAGACGTTCGCATAAGACATCGCACCGTCCATCTCCAGAACGAAGCGTCGTCCGGCATCGGTCGCCGGAATCAAGAATTGTTTTCGATACCAACCCACGCCCCACCACGGGAGTTTTCCTGTTTCGCCGGGAAATTCCTGCTTGAACGGACCTTCAATGCCCCAGTCGTGCGGCAGGTTCAGCTTGCGCCAGCCGCTGTCGTCAAAATCAGGCTTCGTGTAAGCGACGTTCTCCCCGAGATTGCCTTCGGGCCGCGACAGGGACGGCGTATTTTTTGCGAAATCAGCGCCGCTGGCCGTCACCCACGGTTTGATGTTCGTGTAGCTCAACGAATCGCCCACACCGGTGGGGTCGTCCTTGGTGAAACGCCAGTCGGCGTTGAACGAAACGCGCTCGCGGGGCGGCGAGTCTTGGGCGATGGCGGATATTGCCTCTGACAAGCACCAAGCACCAAGCACCAAGCACCAGAGAAACTCCAAGCGCCAACATCCAATGACTGGGGGTTTTGCGTTCGATTCGGACTGACGATTGGAGCTTGGTGTTTCTCTGGAGGCCTGCTCGCGATTTATCGGAGTTGGATGTTGGAATTTGGAGCTTCTCATCATTGTTGTTTCGCCGCTTCGGGCCATTTCGTTTTCCATTTGGAGTATGCCTCGGCAACTTCATTTCCCCACGCTCCATACCAACTGTAGCCACGGCGACGTTCCAGTTCGATCTCGGCCAGATTGTATTTCTTCACGCTGTCGCGACCGGAGAAGATCGGGCGATTCGTTTCGATCTCATAAAACCGCGCCCAGACAGGCGGCGCGTTCTCGTCCGGCACAACGATGCGATCCCGGTTCTCGCGCACAATCCTGATGCCTGTGATCCTGGAATCCTCAAACCATTTGACGCCGGCGTTGATGGCGCGTGCGACTTCCAGCGACGGCTTGTCGAGACTCATCAGCAGTTCAAGAATGTCTCCGCTCTCCGAACCGCTGAGTGAAACGAGTTCAAACGTCCGGCCCGAACGCGGCCTGTAATCCAGTTCGTCGTGTTGCGCGCACCAGACAGTCAGTTTGCCGTTCACCTTGATCTGACACTTGAGAATGCACTCGACGCCCCGGTCAAACGCCGCTTGCGCCGCCTGACGACGGGGTTCATCCACGAACCTGAATTCCGGCTGCGTCGCCACGTCGCGAACGAACTTCATCAGCCGCACCATGGCATTGTCGTTGAAAGTGATGTGTCGGTGATACTGGTCGTCCGGCGGATAGTTTTGCGGCCAGCCGCCCGTGGGGTATTGCGCCTTGAGAATCAGATCAAGGCCCTTGTAAAAGGCGGCGGCGCAATTGGTGTCCTGCGTGGCAACGAACGCCTTCGCAAGAAACCGCAACTCGCCCGTTGTCGCACCATTGTCGAAGTTGCCTCGCAGTTTCGACCGATCACCTTCGAACGGCAGCGCGGGCGTGCGCGTGTTGCTGGGCCAGTCGCCCTGTGCCGACTGCCAGGACAACACGTTGCTGATCGCGGTCTGGCCCTGCTCCGCGCGAAACCAGTCGTCCGGACGCGACAACAGGCTTTCAGCGCTCGGCCCTCGACGTCGCAGCGACGCGAGCCGATTAGTGTCCAGCGGCGGATTGTTTGCGTTGGTGGATGCGAGCGACGTTGCGGTGGAGTTTGTGGTTAAAACAGCCGACGCCTCCTGCGCCTCTGCTGCGAAGCACCAACATCCAAGCGCCAACATCCAGAGAAAATTCAACCTCCAAGCTTCAAACAGATTACGACCGGCAACGGCCCGCTCGTGAATGTTGGTGTTTGGCACTTCTGTGGAGCTTGGAGCCTGGAACTTGGAGCTTTTCATTGTTTGGCCTTTTTCACCTCGACCATGTAAGTGTGCGCCTCGCCCTCGAAATTGCCCCGGAACACGATCCATTTTCCGTCCGGCGTGAATTGCACGTTCGGCTCGAGTTGATAGTCGTGGTCTTTCATGTTCACGAGCCGTTCGGAAACCAGTTTCCCGTCCTTCGGCGTGAACAAATAAATCCACTGGCCGTTGCCGGGCGCAGCCACACTCTTCGGCCCGCCGCCGTCGCCCGCAAACAATTTCCCGTCCCACGACACGTTGTAATGCACCGACCATTCCTCGCGTTTGATTGGGTAACGGATTTTTCTTCCCGTTTTCAATTCGTGACCTTCCAGCCAGAAGACCTGCGAACGCGGCGTCTGCAAATCATACCAGATGATTTTTCCCGACGGATCGAAAAACTCGTGACCCGCGATTTCCATGTCCATCTCCCGTTTGTGAATCTGCTTCAGACCGCTGCCGTCGGTGCGAATCGTCCAGATGCGGTCCACCTTGTGCCACGGGCCTTCGTGGCAAAACATGATGAGGTCCGGATCGGTGGGCGAGAACTGGACGTGATTGAGCCAGTTGGTCTGGGGATTGAACGTTTTGATTTCGCCGGACTTGATGTTGATGGTCACCAGCCGCATCGGCAGGTGCGCGGCCCAGCGTTCCGCCATTCTCCCGGAGATGGGCGGCTTTTCCAATGGCGGCTGCGGGCGCCCCGCCTCCTCGCGATCCATGGCTGTGGCGTCCTTCAATTGTGCCGGGACAAACCTCCTGCCGTTCTCCACAAAACT
>DAOLDN010000011.1:0-19560 GCA_035327385.1 Verrucomicrobiota bacterium
GGCATCCACCAACGTTTCTTTCACTTGAACCGCCACGCCCACCGCGGACAAAAGTTTCCCGGCCAGTTCTGCATCGGCGGTTGTCGCGGATTTGCCCAGCGCGTATCCCGCCGCGCCCGCACCGACGAGCGATGGCGTGTTGGGCATCACGCGAATGACACGCGCTCCAAACGGCAGGGCGGATTCCAGCCTGGCCAGTGTCACGCCCGCCGCGATGGAGATGAGGAGATGATCGTTGGTGAATGAAGTTTTGATCTCCGCCAGCGCGCACGGCACTTGATCGGGCTTTGTGGCAAGGATCAACACGCGGGCGGACTTCGCGACGTCGGCGTTGGCGGCCGCAGTTTTTGCTCCGACCTCCTGCGAGAAATGTTTGCGTGCGGACTCAAATGGGTCGCTGGCGATGATTTGTTTGCCGTTCACCAACCCGGCGTTGATGAAGCCTCTCGCCAGCGCCGTGGCCATTTTGCCGGCACCGAGAAATCCGACGGTGAGTTTTGTCGCCATGGCGGGTTTGTATCAGGTCGGTTGCATCTGCGGAAGTGAAAACAAAACGAGGCGGGGAATCCCCGCCTCGTTGGAATGGTTCCGGCGCGTTGCAGCCTGCGCGTGGTTGCGCGTCACTTTTTGCTGACGATCTCCGACATTTTGAAGATTGGCAGGAACATACAGATGACCATGCCGCCGATGACGACACCGAGGAACACGATCAGCAACGGTTCGATGAGCGAGGTGATGCCGGAAAGGGTGTTCTCGATTTCTTCGTCGAGGAAGTCGGAGATGCGTTCGAGCATGTTGTCAATCTTGCCGGTTTGTTCGCCCGCCGTGACCATGCGAATGATCATGCTGGGGAAAACGGGGTGTTTGGACAGCGCAGCGGAGATGCCCTCGCCACGTTCGATGTCGGTGGCGGCGGCCTTGATGGCTTTTTCCATGACGACATTGCCCACGGTCTGGGAAACGATTTGAAGGACTTCGAGGATGGGAACACCGCTGCGGACCAGCGAGGCCAGCGTGCGCGTGAACCGGGCAAGACAAATCTTGTGCGCGATGGGACCGAAAATCGGCAGTTTGATGCGCCGGCTGTCCCAGAATTCGCGTCCGACCTTGGTCTTGATGAAATAGAGCCAGCCATACACCGCGCCGCCGCCCGCGAGGAGAATCAGCAGAAAATAGCTCTTCACCGCGTTGCTAAGATTGATGAGGAACTGCGTCGGGCCGGGCAATTCGGCGCCGAATCCCTTGTAAATGTCGCCGAAGACGGGAATGACCTTCACGAGCAGGAAGATGGTGATGCCGATGGCTACAACGGTGACGACCGTGGGGTACATCATGGCGGATTTGACCTTTTTGCGAAGGCGCGCCGTGTTTTCCAGATACGTTGCCAGGCGCGCGAGGATTTCCGCGAGCAAACCGCCTTTTTCTCCGGCGGACACCATCGAGACGTACAGCCGGCTGAACGCTTTGGGCTGTTTTTGAAGCGCCTCGGAAAAACTGTCGCCACCCTCGACCCGCGTGCAGACGTCGCGTATGACGTCGCGCATGACCTTGTTGGGACATTGGTCGGCGAGTGCCTGGAGGGATTGGACCATGGCGAGACCGGCGTCAATCATGGTGGCCAGTTGGCGTGTGAAGATGACGAGGTCCTGGAGGGCAACCTTGCCGCCGCCGGTGCGGCCCTTTTTGCCGATGCGTTCCTGGATGGAGACGACGAGAAGGTTGCGGTTGAGCAGCGCGGAAATGGCGGCCTGCTCCGTGGCGGCTTCCACCGTGCTGCGGACTTCGCGTCCGGTGTTGGTCTCGCGTGCTACGTAAACAAAGGATGGCATACAAAGTATCGGTTCTGGTGCTCCGCCGCTCGTCGGGAACCATCATCGAGTCCGACCGCCGGTTCACACGTAGCAGAACTTCGTATCATGGGCAAGCAACACCCGTTCCACCGGCTCGGGATTGGCCTGTAATGATTGAAACAGAGCCGCCGCTTTTTGAGGTCGAAGACGCTCATTGCCCCAAGTTGGTACACCTTGCACACAAACAGGAACGGTAGAGAAATGCGGAGAACGAACCACGGATTCGGTACGAAATGGAGTGCGATGACTTGACGTTGCAGGCCCGCCTTGAAACCGTTCTCAATCCCGGGCGAGACCCGTTCATGATTCGTCATTGGTGCGGGCGGTCTCCGGACAATCGGGTTTCAGTGGACGGCTTTGACGAGGTAGAAACGATGCTCCAAACCGATGGGGTCGGAAATGGACTGGATCATGCCGTCACCCGCCACCCTGGCCGGTAGCATCCGGAGGAGTCCGTTGGAGTTCAGGATGTAATTGCCGGCTGTACTCGCGCTTACGCCGCGTTTGCCGATCCACCGGGACAGAAACCGCCTCAAAAATTGCCGTTCAGCGAGTGCCTGATTTCGTGGGCGGGGCGTTGGATGCTGCATACACCCTGACGTAGTCCACCAGCATCCGTTGGGGAAAGACGGTGGTGGCGTCGGGATAACCGGGCCAGTTTCCGCCCACGGCGACGTTCAAAAGGATAAAGTGCGGATGATCGAACACCCACGCGGAGCCGCCGATATTCGCAGGCGTGACGTTGAAATAGTTCGTTCCGTCCAGGTACCAACGGATCAGGTTGGTGCTCCATTCCACTGCAAACACGTGAAAATCGTCCGCCAAACCCACCGGCAGCGTGAAAGAGCCGCCCACGCCGCCTCCGCCCGAATAGCCGGGGCCGTGAACGGTGCCATACACCTTTCTCGGTTCACGCCCGATATGTTCCATGATGTCAATCTCGCCACACTTGGGCCAGCCGACCGAACCGATGTTTTCGCCCAACATCCAGAACGCGGGCCAGATTCCCTGACCGCGAGGCACTTTGATTCGCGCCTCGATGCGCCCGTAAGTCCACGACCCTTTGTTCCGGGTGAGCAATCGTGCGGAAGTATGGTTTGTTCCGCCGTAGGATTCCGCGTGCGCCTCGATGACGAGGTGGCCGTTCTCAATCCGCGCGTTGTTCGTCCGTGCGGTGTAGTACTGCCATTCGTTGTTGCCCCAGCCCGAAGAACCGGTGTCATAACCCCACTTGGCCGGGTCGGGCGCGCTGCCATCGGGTTGCGAAAACTCGTCGCTCCAGACCAGTTGCCAATCGGCCCAGACGCTCAACGGGATTGCGAGGACCAACGCCAGCAGCGACCGCATCGGGAGCGTTTGCATCCGGCTGTTTGAATCATTTTTCATAAATATTCTGGCGGCAGGCTTATGGCGGATTCTACCGCCGCCTCGCAAAGTTCATTCTCGGTTGCCGTCCTGAATGTCAGACACGCGCCTGACGCCGCAAACGATTGATTTAATGTTGTCACGCCTCAAAAAGATCGAGCGGCTGAATGGTTCATCCAGCGTCAGCGACTCCTGCCGCAATCTCGTGCCGTCGGCCAGATGCAACCTGAGAAACGGTTTGTTTGTCATTTGGTACACCACCGGCACCTGGCAATAGGTGAACGCCAGCGAACCCGCTTTCAGACGGATGGTTCGCACGCTTCCGCCGATGGCGAGATAGGTGAATGTTTCGGGCGACGTCAGAAATTCCCCGGTTCGCAACAACTGCGGATTGAAGTGGATGCGCCCTGCGTGGACCTTCACCCCAAGTTCGCCAAACCGGCACAGGATGTCTTCCTTGACCTGCCCTGTCAGACCCGGCTGTCTTGCGCCCGCATGCGCCGGCGTGTGCGAATAAGGATCCATGGTGAACGCGCCGTAGCTTTCGGGCATCTTGAAATCTCCGATTCCCAATCGCAGGTCGTGATAACATTCTTTGAGCCGGTCGGCGCTCGAGCGGTCCGCGCGGAAGAAGGATTCCTGAACGGACAGGAGAAGCTTTGAAACCATGTGCCAGTAGATGCAGCCCAATCCCTCGTAGCCGAAGAACGTTCCAGAACGGCCGGTGAACGTGCGATGATCGAACAGTGCCTCGTACAGCGCCAGCAGCGCCGCCGACTCCCGATTCACCCGGTCGCCGTAACCCGCGCCCGCAAGTCGTTCCAGGACGATTCCCAAGTCCCTCACATTCGAAATGCTCCGGTGGAAATGACAAGTCCCGGCATCGTCCCGCTCAACCAACTGGCCATTCCCGTCGGCCAGAAGTTTTTTGAGCAGAGGCGAGCGATTGACCGCGTTCCGGGGAATGTTGTTTTTTTCCACAAACCGCGGGAGTCGCCGGTCGGGATAGAGCAGATAAGAATGTTGGTCCTCCCGGTAGAGCGGACTGCGTTTCAAGGCCGCGAGCAGGCGGATTGACTCCTTGCCGCTCAAACAGTCTGAACCCAGTATTGCGGCCTGGCCTTCAAGCATCACAGGCAATCGCCTCACGGGAATTGGCCCACGAGGAGCGATCTCGACGAGATTGTAGGAATGATAAAGCCCTTCAGACGAGCGGTTGTCGTGGATGGTCTGATCGGTCCAGGCCAGAGCTTCACGGAACAACTCCAGCAGATCGTTCCTTTCAACGCATGTCTTTTGTCCCGTGAACCCGTGCGTGTAAAGGCGGCTGCGATACTTGTCGGCTGCGCGACCCAGGGCATCGAGGATTGTCCGCCGTTGAGAGTCGCCAATGTTTGAAACCCGCTGCCGTCGCAGGATTTTGAGTGTGTCAGAAAACCATTTGGCGACCTCGACAGAGAGCCGGATTTCGCGGGCTTGCAACGATTGAAACAGTTGCCGGCAGAACAACAGATGCCGGCGCAATTGGTAGAGCGTCACCATAGAAGCTCCGTTGCCGACCAGCGCGTTGTTGGCGTCGTTCCATTCCGGCCTCTGGGTGTTCAGCCAGATGCCCGCGCCAGGAATGAAGTTTGAAAACTTGGCCAGAACGGGGATGAGCAGTTTCTCGGTGAGATTGACGTGCCGCACGCGACCTTGCCCGTCCCGGATCAATCTGCCGTCGGCCCCCACTTGATTGACAAGTCGGCGTGTCTGTCGGTCCAGCTCCGCGTCGAAGTCCACCGTCTCCCGCGGATTGGCCAGCAACCGGGAGTAGGGCCGGATGCGATACGGGACGTTGGCGAAGCAGAAGATTTCCCGTGTCAGAAAATTCCTCAATGTCACCGGCTCGCGGTTTTCGAGCAGCTCCAGCAGCTTCAAAAGATAAATGATCTGGTGATCTCCCCAGTAGCCGATGTGCGACCACGGGTCATCCGGATCATGCACCTCCCAGTCGAACCCGTCGCGGGAGATGCGATACGGATTGTAGCCATCGGCCGTGGAGGCGTTGACAAACTTGCAGATCATCCCGGAGACAAAACCCGGGAACGACACTGCCAGCGCCTCCCAGTTCTGAAAGATGTCGCGCCAGTTGCCCTCGTAATTCAGGACTCTGCGGCCATCTTCGGCACGGCCAGCCACGGAAAAGCGGTTCCACGGCCGGCTCGGATCTCCGTGTCGCCGGCTGAATGACAGGGGAAGGTATTCCTGGCAAATGCGTTCCAAACCGGCGTCACCCGATTTCGCCGCCAGTGACAGCACTTGATCGCGCGGGGCGACCTTCCCCAGCCGGCGGAAGAAGCCGCTGTGACGTTTGGCCAGTGTGCGATTGGCGTTTCCGACAAACGTTCGCAAGTCGGCGATGTCCAGCGCGTAGCCGTCCATGAAAATGCCGCCTCGCATGACGTTAAACAGGACGTTGTTGAAGTGGCGCGCGTCACCGATGGGCCGCGCCGACTTTTGCAGGCCGTCCGCTCGCGCGACGATGCTCCAGAGTTCCTTCGCGCCTCGTGCGATGTCCGATACGACGCGCTGTTGCAGCCGCGCGGGATTGCGAAGCCATCGTCGCAAGTTGGCGACCTGTGCGGAACTCCTGTCCACATCCAGAACCATCATCCAATCGCGCGTGCGGCCCGGTTTGAGGTCAAAACTGGATTCGATGAAATAAGCGCCGCGCTCCGCTCGAACGTCTGTTTCCGTCCTGACCGTTCGACCGCGGCGGAAGTCGTCCAGTTGAACGGCGGATAGAAGCAGGTTGCTTGGCCGTATTCCGGCGGACCAGACGGTGGTGGCCCGCAGGGACTCCGCCGGTTCGGGACGATCCACGGGAACGGAACTCAGAAGGAACAACCCCAGTCCGGATTCCCGCAGCAATTCATTCTTTTTGTAGGCGTCCACGAGGGTGCTCTTCTCCAGTTGAAACTGGCTGCTGATGCCGGTGGGGAGCAGGTTTTGAACACCATCGAGCAGCTGGACTTTCACCGTGCCCCTGCCGGAATGGGACAACGAGGACTTTCGCACCCAGCCGAATTGCTCACTGGCAATCCAGCCATACCGGAATTTCAGGCCGAGGTCCTGGTTGACCTCCTCAAAAATGATTTCGTTTCCGTGCAGACTCTTGAGCAGATTCCGGCGAACGCGGTAGAGACCCTGGCCTCGGACGGAGAACGGTTCCCACAAAAACGTTTTGCCTCCGGTTTTCGCGATGATGATGGTTTTGGGTCCGGTGGTTTCCGCCGCGTCGTGGATTTTGTCGTCCGTGTAGTAGGGAAACAACGCGAGGTCGGGGTTGCGACGTCCCGCTGTCAGAGAGCCGGTGCTGGAGAGGAACATCCACAGGTCACCGCTGCTGACGATGGTCATGAAAAAGGGACGCATTTGATCGTAGTCCGCAATCTCGTAGAACTCCGTCCCGCCTTCGTTGACGAGCCGTCCGGCGGGCGACCCTGCGGGCACATGAACCGGATTGCGGCCCAAAAGCAGATTTGTCATCACGGGGCGTGAACCGGCGGGAGCGTTCGGCCTGATGACATCCGGCTGCGATGGCTGGTGATGGTTCGCACGACGACGGGCATCCTCCGGTTTTGTATCGAACCTGCCATTGACCTCTGCCGGGCGCGGAACCGTCTCCGATGTGCGGCGATTTGCGCTAGCGCCAGGAGGAGACAAGGTTGGTTTTTTCACTGTGACTCGTTCCTGTCCGGGACTGGATTCGCGCTTTGGGTCAGTTGTCCTGCTTGCTGGCGGCGGTTTGACCATCAGAGGCGACGAAGAACGGGATGTTCACATGGGCGGCGGCACCCTTGCCGTCATAAACGTAGCCGAACAACCGGTATGCGCCGGGCACTGTGGGCGCGGTGAGGGTCGTTTCAGATTTGTCAGCGGTCGTGATCAATCCCGGCAGACTCGCGGGTTTTGATTCCGCGTCGCCTCCGTCCTTGAGGTCGCGGCTTTCTTCGAGAATCTCCCATTCGTAACGGAGCGGGTCGTTGTTCTCGTCGCGCGCTTTGATTTTAGCGGAGTATTTCCTGCCGGGTTGAAGACGGATGTTCTCATTTGCGGTTTTGCCGTCCAGCCAGGCACCATCGAGACGGGGACTGCGGTTTTCCGGCCATTGTCCGTTCCAGACGTAGTGCATCACGTCCACGGTCGCGGTTTGTTCACCGGATTCGAGGAACATGCCGTACCATGTCGGCGTGCGTTCCTGTTTTTGTCCCCATAGAAAGACGAACGAACCGAGGCATTGGGTGCGGTCAGACTGGATCGCTTTTTGAAATCGCTTGAGATAGAAATCCGCTTTCGTGGTGCTGTCGTTTTCGATGGGCGCGCCCCAGGCGGTTTTACCGACTTCCCAATGGCCTGTGGCACCCCACTCGGTGACCATGTAGGGGCCATCCCAGCCGGAGTCTTTCAGGCGCGTGGACAGGTTGATGACATCGGCATACATCTGGATGCCGATCAAATCCAGGTCGGGGGCGCGGGTCTTGATTTCGTTCACCAGTTCGCGGCTGATTCCGGCGAGCGCTGTCATGGTGGGATGATTGGGATCCACTTCGTGGATCATTTTGGAGATGTCGTTGACGGCGTCCCAGACCTTGGGATTGGTGGAGTGCAGGTTCAGTTCGTTGCCGATGATCCACATCAACAGGGCGGGGTGGTCCTTGTATTTCATCACCTCGGCCCGGATGGATTCGAGTTGTTTGGCGACGGCGTCCGGATTGCTGTAATCGAACCCGTGCCGTTCGCGGCCCACTTCAATGCCCATCGCCACGTAAAGTCCGTTGGACAGCGCGCGGTCCAGCACCTGTTGGCCGGATTCGACACCGTTTTCCGTGCGCCAGGTGCGGAAGGTGTTGCCGCCGTGCGCCGCCAGTTTTTCCTGGCTGCCGAACTCAAGGCCCGCGCCCTTCACTTGAAACGGCTGGTTGTTGACAAACAGTTGGTATTTGCCGTCGGTTTTTCGGACTTCAACCTTGGCGGTGCGCGTTTCTGGTTTCGTGGCTGCGGACGGTTCGCCGCTGTTGGTGCATGAGGTCAGGGCCATCAGAAGACCCAAAGCCAGTCCACTTCCCCCGATGCGGCAACGTGCAATTTTCATTTTCATAAGATCGTAATCATTTGCGGACGAGCAGGGATTCCAACTCCTCCAAAGTGCGGCCCTTCGTTTCGGGCAATACCATCAACACGAAGACAAGCCCGACCGCCGCGAATCCGCCGTAAATAAAGAACGTGAGCGCGCTGCCCCAGTTGGCCAGCTCCCACGGAAAGACCAGTTGAACGACGAAACTGACGGCGGAGTTGACCAGTCCCACGAATGAAATCGCCAGGCCGCGAACGCGGTTCGGAAACAACTCCGAGAACAAGACCCACATCACCGGGCCGACCGACATGGCGAACGAGGCGACGAAACCCAGTATCCCGATGAGGATCAGCTTGGGATTCACGCGGATGGCGTTCGCGATCAAATCCGCCTCGAATTGCGTTGCCTGACTGTCGCCGAGGGCCAGTTTGATGGCGTTCTTGAAGTCCACGTCGCTTCGGTAAAGTTGGTCCTGTAGCGGCGCGAGTTTGGCGGCGTCCACGCCTGGCGGCAGTTTTTCCAGTGATTGTGCGGACAATTGATATGTGGCGGACTTGAAACCGGAGCCCAGCAACAGCATGGACAGGGCAATTCCAGCCAGTCCGAAGGCCAGCAGCGGCTTGCGGCCAAGCTTGTCCACAAGACCGATGGCCACGACCGTGAACACGAGGTTGATCAGTCCCACGACGACCGCCTGCGAAAACGCGGCGTCCGTTCCGATGCCCGATTGCTGGAAGATCATCGGCGCGTAGAAGAACACCGCGTTGATGCCGGTGATCTGCTGGACGATCCCGATGACCAGACCGATGAGCAGCACGCGCCGCATCGCGGGCATGAACAATTCGGAAAAAGGCGTCTTCTCGCGTCCCGCTTCCGATGCGATGCTGGCTTTGATGGTTTGAACCTGCGCCTGCGCCTCGTCCGGGCCGACGGCGCGGGCCATGGTTTCCAGCGCCTCGTCATTCCGACCCCGGAGGATAAGCCAGCGCGGGCTTTCGGGGACGGCGAAGAGACTGAAGAAATAGAGCAGCGCAGGAAACGTTTCCAGGCCGAGCATCCAGCGCCAGTTGTGCGGGCCGAACTGCAACGCCTGCGCCCAGCCCGCGTCGGATTTTCCCAGTTTCAAGACAAGAAAGTTCGAGAAGAAGGCCGCCGAGATGCCGATGACGATGTTGAGCTGGTTGAACGAAACCATGCGTCCGCGCATGGCGGCGGGGGCGATTTCCGCGATGTACATCGGCGCGATGATCAACGAAGCGCCGACGCCGAATCCGCCGATCATGCGGGCAATCACCAGAAACCAGAATGACGTTGCCACGGCGGAAAGGATTGCGGAGACGGCATAGACGACTGCGGACAGGATCAAAACTTTCTTGCGACCGATGACATCGCTCAACGGTCCGGAAATGAGCATGCCCAGGGTCGCCGTCAAAGTGAGGCAACTGACCGCCCAGCCGACTTGAAGTTTGGAAAGGGAAAACTCCGGTTCTATGAAACCGACGACGCCGGAAATCACCGACGCATCGAATCCCATCAGGAATCCGCCGAAGGCGACGGTGAGAGCGACCAGAACGATGTATCTATTGGTTGATGACATTTGTTTTTTCCTCACGTTCCCCCGCAACGTGCGTCCTCTTGAGCGTAATCCTGCGGCAGCGAGATTTTGGTTTTCAGAACCTGCATCCAGACACCTCAAGTTGCCGGACTTGATCGAAAACTTGCGATTACTCCCGACGGATGATCGGTATTCCGGGCGGCTATTTTCATGCGGATCATCTATTTTTGTTGGAGCATTTTCGATTGGCTGTGCAGTTTTCGTCTCAAAACCACCACCCACAACAGCAAGCCCACGGCGATGGCTACAAGCCCAACCAATATCCCGGTCTCGTCCGGCAACCGCATCCCCGCCGGCAATTGCGTGACAACCACATCCTCCGGAGAGCGCAGCAGCAGATGGAATCCCGCTGCCCGCCATTTGTTGCCGGCCTGCCATTGATTACCGCGCTCGATCATGCAAATGCCGGTGACCATCACCTCACCGCCGGTTTGCAGACTCGCGAGATCGGCCTCGTCCACTTTTTGAGGTAGATAGGCTTGGAAGGCAAATTCCCTGGATTCGAGTAGCAGAAAACGATTCAAGCCGCGCTGTACCAGACCCAGCACCCGGGCAGGCAGTTGAACGAGTCGGCAATCGTGGACGCCCGTCAAAATCGCGTTTACATCCACGACTGCGGGCTTCGGTTCTGTGCCGGCCCCGACTTTCCGGAAAATCGCGTCTTCCAAAATCGGGGTGTATTCTCCCTTGGCCGGGAATCCCAGAACCTCCACCTGGTCGCCTGGCTGCAACAATTCCCGCTGCGGGGTCTGGCAGTAAACGCCCGCTTCGTCATCCTGCACGAATATGGCGTTACCGGGGTCACTAAAAGTCACCGTGCCGGCCACTTTTACCCGACCGGAAAAAGTGCCTTCAGGCGCGAATTGGAGCAGGCTGTTGATTTTCTTACCGGTCTGGTCAAATGGATTGGTCGGTGCCGGGGTTACAACGACCAGCCCGTCTGCTTTTGGCGCAAGCAAGCGGATACCGAAAAGCTGGCGTTGGTGGTTGAACATGGTGGCACAAACACCACGGACTTTGAGAGTGCTTTCGACCAGATCCTGAGGCTCCGATACCGGCAGTTGTTTCGCGAAAACACTGAAGCGTTCGATGCCCTTCGCAAAATCCAACACGTAGTATCCGGAATCCTTCTCGAAGCGGACGCTACGGACAATGCCGCTGAATTCCACAAACTGGCTGTCATCGCGACCACTGATCAGCTCCTCGATCGTGACTGGTATCGCGGCCGGTAGTCGGGCTTCGCCCACCACCTTGAACGACGTTGGCTGGACCACGGGCGCATATTCACCCGGTGCGGTCGTCCCTTCCACTTCAACCAACTGCCCCGGCAATAGGGCTGGCGCATTTGTCAGCTCCAGCAGATAAATGCCCGCCGTCTCATCCTGCAAAAAACGCGAATAAAGCGCGTCGTCGTAAAATGTCACCACCCCCCGCAATCTCACGGGATGTTGTTGCTCCGCTTCGGCTGCGGACAAGCTTCGCACTGCTGCCACCGTCGTCAGAGTGCGACCCGGGCCTTCGGCTGATAGCGCGCAGCAGGCAGCGGCGACATAGAGGAAACCAAGAATCAGCCCCTGTTTATTGCCGCCCGTCCATTTTTGGTATTTCATGATAATGGCCAGCTCTAAAGGCCTGAATGTTCACCGCCAGCGAGGCGGTTGATGAGTCAGTAAATGCCCCAAACACAGTGGAGACAGTTCAGGTTCTTCAGAAATTGTCCACCGCAAAGACATCGTCGCGGTTCTCGCTCAATTCCTTCCATTTCCAGGCTTCGACGTGTCCGTCGCAAAAAGCGAAGACAGCACGACCGTTGTGCCGGGTGGCGGCCTGTTTGCTGGGTGACAACGTGCTCCAGCCTGTTCCCGGTCTGGGCTTGAAAACGGCGATCTCAGTCATGTAGGAGGTAGGCTGGGTGTTGCTGGGCGCTGGATAGACACCTCTGCCATTGTTCAAAAAGCCGGGGCGTCCCACGTCACCCACCAGCCAAATCTGGCTGGTCCGCTTGATCGTGCTCATTCGACGGCTGCCCTGATACTGGCCATTTTCAGCGTAAGCATATCGGACGATTCCGTCCGCCGAGTTTTGCTGGTCTTCCAGCGGGCCATACCCCTCGCAGGGATTGTCGTAGTAGGCGACTGTCAGGGGATCAATGTTGTTTTCCGTTACGACAGAGCAGCGCCATACGCCCTTTTTCGTCTCGCTGCTGGTGATGCCGCCGCTGTCGCTCAAAATCCTGAACCACCAGTTCGAGCCAATCTGGGAAAACCTGCCGGTGTTCAAGGGCGGCAGATAATCATTGTTATCCCCCACATACATCATCATCGCCAGGCCGATCTGCTTGTTGTTGTTCACGCAGGTGACTTGCTTGGCCCTGTCTTTGGCCTTTGCGAGCGCCGGCAACAGCATGGCGGCCAGAATGGCGATGATGGCGATGACGACGAGCAGTTCAATCAAGGTGAACGCGCCTGGACATGGCTTGCGTATTATTTTCATATTTTCTGTTCTAACATTTGTGACGGCGCTGGACATGTGGGGCCGACGCATGCAGCGTTTTCATCCGATCGGACGCCCCATCATGTTCATTGAACCAAAAGCTGATAGTAGCGTGTTGGATTGCCGGTCGAATCACTGACGACTTCCGTCATGCCCGTGCCGGGCGTGGGGCCGCTGAAGATATCCCACGTGTCAGAGATGTTATTTTTGTACTGAACGGTGTAGTTGTTGCCGACGCACGTCTCAAAAGACAGGTCAATATTCGAGCCGTTCCGGGTCGCCGACAGGGTCGGGCGCACGAGCGCGACGTTGTCAATCACCACCGTGCCGTAAGTCATTGCCTCAGTGGGCCAGACATTGGGTCCGGTGATGGCGAACCCATATTGCACATGGCGGCCCGGGGCCGGTTGTGTGGCGTTGGTGATGCTGAACGCGCCGACTGTGAGAGGAACCTGAACAGTGATCGAAGACGAATAGTCCGGAGCCAGGTCTTTGACGAATGCGATGCCTGTCCATCCATTCCCGCCCGGATCGGTTGAACCCAACAGTCCGGTGGACAGCACCGTGCCGGAGAAGATCACGCTCTTTCCCGAGAGGCTGTCATCCTGCACATAGGTGTTGGCTTCCACAATCTTGTTACCCGTGGCACCGGGCGCACCGCCGCCGACATACCAATAATTGGTCGTGTCATTGATGACCGTTGGAGACAAGACAAGGTCGCAGCCGAATTCCGCCGTGATTGCGTCGAGTCCAAACGTCTGGCCATTGATGAATTCACCGATACCCGGAAGATTGTTGGAATAGACATTGATGTAACCCTGCCACCCTGCTGTTGCGTTGGCGTTGACGAAAACATTGGTGGGTGGCGGAAGCGGAGCCGACTGGAAGACGATCGAACCATACATGTCCCTGGCACCGGGCATCACGTTGGGGCCGGTGGTTTTGAATCCGTATTGGACGGTGCGCGCCAGGTCGGGGATGGTTGCCAGGCTGACGCTGAAGGGCTGTCCATTCGTCACGGTGATGGTTGATTCATTGAATGATTGCCCGTCCGCAGCAATGTCGCGGACGAAGGCCACACAAGTCCAGCCGACGTTGTTCAGATTGTTGGTTCCCGGATTGGTCAGATTGGCGCTGATGTTGGTGCCTTTGAAGGTGATCAAATTGCCGTTCAACCCGGAAGGCTGGACATAGTGGAACGCGTCGAAATCATTGTATCCCACCGCCTGCGGATCGCCGGGCGGAGGGAAGCCGCCACCATACTGGTACCAGCAAATGGCCGGCGGCGGGGCACAATTGGTGTCACCGTTGACGAGTGGACCGAGGGTCAAGACGGTGTCCCCACCGGACAACGAAAATCTGGCCTGAAGATCGTCCGAGCCGTAAAACCCGGAATACGACTGCTGCTGAGATGAGCGATCAAATCCGCTGGGCTCATAGCCGTTGGCGAAGCTGATCCAGCCGTCGTTGGGATTCACGGTGAAAACGCTTTCAGGAATCGTTGCAGAGATGGTGACATTGTTCGTGGTTGAGGTGGCGGTAATGTAGCCGCCCAAAGCGTCCGCCCCCTCGGCCTTGCACCACAGCGCAGCCGGACCGGGCGTCGCGCCCACGACTCCCAATGAAAACGGATAACTGTCATCGCTGCCAATAAGGCTGGCCCCGTTGTAAAACGTCACGTTGGTGACCGTGCCCGGAAATGTTCCGGCATTGGCCACGACGAAAAAGTTGGTGCCCACCGTGGAGCCATTCGGCGGCCCGGCGATTTGTGCAAAGATGGGAATCGCGGGCGAGACGATTCGAGCGTTGTCGAAGATGATGCGCGTCGGCACTACATTTGTGCTGGGCGCGCCCGCATTGACCAACAGCGGCACGAACTTGAAGTGAGTCTTGTTGGCGGGAACGGTGACATTTGTGGACCCCACGAACCAGTTGGTGTCCGTGGCCGTGAAACGCAGGTCTCCGGTCTGTGTCTTGGTGCTTTGGTTGTCGGTCTGATTCCAGAATTCAACCTTGAATCCCGCAAACGCCAGCCCCCTGTATGTGGCGTTTGTGTCATAACGCATATCAATCTGAAACGTGTAGGGCTGGCCGCCGACCAGGCCCAGATTCGCGTAAGAATATCCGTTATCCACCGGTGCTCCCGATGGCCCGGTATTGGTGGCATTCCCCAGAACTAGAACACCCCAACCAGCGATACTCCCACTTGTAATGACGCCGGCTCCGTTGGGATTGCCCTCATTTTGCGGGTACGAAAATTCAAAGCCGGCGGATCCGGCGTCGGCGTTCGTTATGATCGGGCCCGGATTTTCAAAATCTCCCCCTGGCAAAACGTTGGTGTACAATTGCGCGTCGGCGGAAATGGCCAGGACAACCAGTGTGGCAATCGATAGTATTTTTTTCATTCAAATATCTCAGGTGCTTGGTTTGTGTTCAGCCTGTTCCATTGGATGGTTTCTCAGCGAATGGAACAAGCCCACCATACCTCAACATTCACTTACGACTAGCTCCCCAAGTGGATAGTCTTGCCGGACCGCACAAAGAGTGGTCAACAGCCTCTGCGGGCGCTTGCATGGCAGGCAAACGTTCCGCCATGAACCCTTGGCAAATAAAAACGCCACCCGATTCAAGATCGAGTGGCGTTCGCGAGGAAGAGATTAATCAACTTTTCCGACGGCGAATCATCGTCAGCACCGCCAAACCACCCATGCCTGCCAGGGCGAAAGTCGAGGGTTCCGGAATGACCGAGAAGGAGACGTCATCGAAATAAACATTAACGGGGCCTGAGGCATTCGGCCCAATCATGGCCATGACGTAAATCGAAACATACTCCGTACCCGCCGGGATAATTCCATTCAAAGTATATTCCTGCCAGGTATTCAGCGCGTTAATTGGAGACCATCCCGTCTCAACCTGGCCTCCACCAATGGCCGCCAAGGCTGAATCCAGAAAGTTAATCTGAAAGTCCACCAAATTGGGTGAAAAGTCATTACCCATGGTGCCGGTATCAGTGAACGCCCAAAGACTGGCGGTCCACGGAGAGCCAACGCTCGAATTGGCAATGATCTGATAGCTCCCTTGCGGATTCCATGCATTACCCGCCGCATTCACCGCGAGCAAAGAAAAACTGCCACTATGGGCTTGCGCGCTCGACTGGTTGGGTGGATTACCTCCGAAATCAGTGGACCAACCCTGACCAACACCCGGCAAACCGATGGGGTTTCCAGCGTTGAATTGCCCGGCATTTTCCATACCGCCGTTCACAACCTGCGCCTGGACGGTTGATGTGCCGATGGCAAGTGCTGCGGCAATTGCGCCGCAACCGAGAGTTTTACCGATTGCTTTCATATAGTTATGGTTTTTGGGTTTCAGATACGTTCTGGTGAAATGGATACGATGAGATAATGCCCTAATTCTCCAATATGACTAGCTCCCCAAATGGATAGGTTTTGAATAGCCTTGCTGACAGGTAAAAACGCGATTTCATCCACATTCGGGGACACCGTTGAGTCAGACAGTT
The DNA here is from genome assembly GCA_035327385.1 of Verrucomicrobiota bacterium. Classification (GTDB taxonomy): domain Bacteria; phylum Verrucomicrobiota; class Verrucomicrobiia; order Limisphaerales; family JADLHS01; genus DAOLDN01. The sequence goes on from DAOLDN010000011.1 coordinate 15,963, forward strand.
TTTTTTGGCCAGTCATGAGTGGCTGGAAATACATCTGGAAGCGATTGGCAGGGCATTTTTGATGGCGAATGTGAGTCTATAATGTCAATTTCAGGCCACTCGAATTGTCCAACCGGCTCGAAAGCGAATGGGCCAGACATGAACCATAGCCTGACACGGTCTTATCTATGATTTCGGAACGCCCTGTTTCACGACGTCGTTTATGGCTGATGCGACTGGCGGCCATGGTTTTAGTCCCGATGCTCGTGTTGGGTGGTCTGGAACTGGGACTTCGTGTGGCTGGATTCGGCTATGACACGCGTTTTTTCCGGCAGATTGAGATAAACGGGCAGCGTTATTTTGTGCCGAATGAGAAATTCAGCAACCGTTTCTTCCCGGCGGCGATTGCCCGGACCACACCGCCCATTCGCTTTGCCGCGAATAAAACCACGAATTCATACCGGATTTTTTTATTGGGGGAATCCGCCGCCAACGGCGATCCAGACAGCACGTATGGCGTGGGCCGCTACCTGGAAGTTTTGCTGCGGGAACGCTATCCGGGCACGGACTTCCAGGTGATTTGCGTGGCGCTTACTGCCATTGACTCGAACACGGTCCTTCCCATCGCCCGCGAGTGTGCCCTACACCAGGGCGACTTGTGGCTGATATACATGGGCAACAACGAAATGGTCGGCCCCTTCGGGGCGCAGACGAGTTACGGCCCGCGCGCACTGAATTTGAGGGTCATCCGCACCGTTCTCGCCATAAAATCCACGCGGATCGGCCAATTACTGGATGCCCTGGCGGGTCGTTTGACATTCCATTCCAACTCGCAAAAAAAGTGGGGCGGCATGGAAATGTTTGCGGAGAGCCGGTTGGGATACGATGATCCGGCCCGGCTGCAAGCTTACGCGAATTTCAAGGGAAACCTGGAGGACATCCTGCGTGCCGCAAATAAAGCTCAAGTGCCAGTCATCCTAAGCACGGTGGCGGTCAATTTGAAGGATTGCGCTCCGTTCGCCTCAATCCATGCGCCGGACCTGACAGCCGATCAGGAAGCAGTCTGGAAACAGATTTACCAGCAGGGCGTTGATTTGGAATCGGCAGGATCATTTGCAGAGGCGCTCGTCCAGTATCAGCAGGCCGCGAAGATCGATCCGGAATTTGCGGAATTACAATTTCGCATGGGACGCTGCAATCTGGCTTTGACCAATCATGATCAGGCTCGGCGCGATTTCGAACTGGCTCGGGATTATGACGCGCTCGACTTCCGGACGGACACGCGGATCAATTCGGCAATTCAGGAAGTGGCGTCCCATCGTGCCGGTCAGGGTGTTTATTTATTGGATGCCGCCGTCGCTCTGGCGCAAGCTTCTAATCAAGGAATTCCCGGTTTGGAATTATTTTACGAGCATGTGCATTTGAATTTTGACGGCAATTATCTGTTGGCGCTCAACTTCGCCGAACAGGCGAACAAAATCCTGCCTGCCACCATCACCGCCCAGGACACGGGGAATTGGGCCTCTCTCGAACTGTGTGATGAGCGTCTCGCAGTGACCGTCTGGGATCGTCAGCGGGTCTGGCAGCCTATCATGACCCGCGTCACATCACCGCCCTTCACCGGACAGTTCAACCACAACGCCATGCTCAAGGTTTACGAGGCGAAGTTGAAGGAGGCAGCGTCCCTGATGAACAGTCAGACCCCGCAGCAAGCCCGGCAAATGTATGAACAAGCTCTGGCACTGAGGCCGGACGACTACGAACTGCGCGGGAATTTTCAAAGGTTTTTGGAAATGCGAGGGCACTTGGAACAATCCATTGCCGAAGCCAAACACTGCTGCGAACTGATGCCGCATTTGCCGGGCGGTTTCTATTACACCGGCACATTGCTGGTCCGCGCGGGAATGATCACCGAGGCTGTTGATTACTTTTCGCGGGCGCTGGCGCTTCGCAGCAATTATGCGGAAGTCATGGACTCCATGGGAGCGATATTGGCGAATCAACAAAAGCCCGCCGAGGCCACGGTCTGGTTCAAACGCGCCATCCGTGCCAAACCGGAGTATGTGGAGCCCTATCTCAATCTGGGGTTTCTACAGGAAAACCAGGGGGAAAATGCCGCTGCCCGTGCCAGCTACCAGCAGGCGGCCAGTTTGGAGCCGGACGGCCCGGCGGATTACTTTAACCGGGCAAGCATTGCCGCCTCCCGGTATCAATCGGAGGCAGCTATTGCCCATCTGCGGGCCGTGATCAACGCCAAGCCGGAATTCTGGCAGGCCCGCCACCAGTTGGGCATTCAACTGGCGGCGAAAGGGGAACTTGACGAGGCGGAAAAACAATTCTCAGCGGCAAGCTATTACAGGCCGGACTTCGTTCCAGCGCATTTGGCCCGGGGAAACATCCTCATCACCCAAGGCAAACTCGACCTGGCGCTCGACGAATTTCGCACCGTGTTGCAGTTCGATCCGGACAATGCAATCGCCCGGCAACAAATGATCGCGATTGAATCTAGATTGCATCCCGGCCATTGAAAACGCTTCAGAAGTGATTCCATGCATGGCAACCACACCCAGATTGCGCAGTTTCCAAGGAAGATTGCGGTGCGCTTAATTTTTCAGGCACTCAGTTTCATTGCAACCGAATGCGATAAAATTCCTGCTGCGCACTGACCGGGTTGGTGTGCGGTGACACGGCATCGAGATCAGCCCAGGGGCCGGTGACATTGGTGGCGGATTGCAGCGCGCCGGCAGGCCAGGCGAGAACCGCGTTTCCTGAATCGAATTGTATCGAGACGCTCGCGGGTGGGTGGATCGTCACGTCCGTTGCCGCAGGAGCAGAGGTGCAGCCGCCGGAAATGGCCGTGACACTGAACAGCCCGGAAAGATTGGTGGTGGCATTGGCAATGGAGGGATTCTGATTCGTGGATGTGAATCCGTCCGGCCCATCCCAATGATACGTCGCCCCCGGCACGGTCGAGGCTGTGAGGTTCAAGGTCATTCCCGCCCAGATCGGGCCGTTGTTCGTGGCGGTTGGCACGGCGGGTTGCGGCAGGATGATTTCAATACCACTGGACCTGGCGTTGTCAGTGACGGTGACGTACTGGATCACGATCTGCCCGCCGCTGGCAACGGCGTTGAATTCGTTGATGACGGCTTTGTTTGCGGCGCCGGCTGCGGCGATGATGTCGAAGTTGGTCAACACTTGTGTGCCGTTGATGATGACGTTGAACCGGCGTTGTCCGACTGCGGTCCAGTAGGTTTCGGCGGAGTGGAGGCGCACCTTGTAGTTCAGGCCGGAGATCAGGCCGGTGAAAGTATAGGTGAAGTTGCCAAAGCGTTCAGTTTGATAAACTGCCTGTGGCGCAGGAGCGACCAGGCCGGAAGTGTCAATGGTGGCGGAGGACACCGCTGCAACGGTGCCGCCCGCGACATACGCATCCGCCACAAACTGCCCCGCTGCACCGCCGGCTGAATTTACAGCCAGGGAGAACGCTCCAAGCATCGCCGTTTGCTCGCTGGAATCAGCGCTCGCGCCGAGTGAGTTGGTGGCTGAAACCACGTAGTAATATGTCGAACAATTCGCGACGCTGGTGTCCGTGTAGTTGTTAACGACAGAACTTGCC